>JBBIRN010000265.1:0-3167 GCA_037441785.1 Candidatus Aminicenantota bacterium
TCTTTTAGTTCGGCGCAATCAAAGGTGGCACTTTTTTCCAGGAAAAATTCTAGGCTGGCTTCGCTCTGATTTTCCGCTGGTGCCCAGCTATCGTGTTCCTGAGGAGTGACCAGAGCTGCAGCTTGATGCTCTTTTTGCTCGCTAGAAGCGCGCAGCCGAGCTTTCAGGGCAAAATTTTTCTTAAAAGTGAGGTCCAGAAGTTTTTTCCATTCTTTAAGAGCTCTGACGTCGTTTTCGTTTATCAGTCCCCGCCGGTCAGGTGGGATATTAAGAAGTAGGACGGAGTTTCTCCCCACTGACTGGAAATAAATCCGGAACAGCTCTTCCGGTTTTTTCACCTGCTGGTCCTGACTTTGATGGTAGAACCAGCCGGGTCGGATGGAGACATCCACTTCAGCCGGGTACCAGAAAAGAGCCCGGGCTTTCAAGAGCTTTTCCCGGCTACCCAGGTCCCCTCCCATCGTATCTTGAGGCTGGAAAACGTTCTCCAGGTTTAAGACCTTTTTTCGCAAGGCGTGGAGTGAAGGCTCGGGCAAGTTCAAGGGCAAGACACTCCATTCTGTTTCCCGCGCCAGTCCGTCCTCGTTGCCCACCCATCTTACGTCGGGGCCCATGATGGCGATTACTGCTTCAGGCTGTAGTTTGCGGATAAGCTCATAGTATGAATTCCAGTCATAGACCTGCCGCCGGCCGTTCGGCCCTTCTCCGCAGTAACCATCAAACCAAACTTCCGCAATGGGGCCGTAGTCAGTGAGCAGTTCTTTGAGCTGGCGCCGGAAAAATTCGTTGTAGGCTTCTGAACCGTAGCTTTTTTCATGGGTATCCCAGGGTGAAAGGTAAAAGCCAAAATCCAGACCTTCTTCCCGGCAGGCCCTGGCCACCTCTCTGACCACATCGCCGCGGCCATTAAGCCACTTGCTTTTTTTCACCGAATGGTTAGTGGTCCGGGTGGGCCAGAGGCAAAAGCCATCATGATGTTTGGCAGTTAAGATAACAGTTTTAAACCCGGCTTCTTTCAGAACTCTGGTCCACTGCCTTGGGTTGAAGGATGTCGGGTTAAAAAGTTCCGGCGATTCTGTTCCCAGGCCGTGCTCTCTATCAGTGAAGGTATTGATACCAAAATGGATAAAAGCCATTAACTCCTTCTGCTGCCAGGCTAACTGGCGCTGGTCAGGAACGACGTGAGCGGCTTTGAAGATGATGGCCTGCTCTTCGTCGTCAGGGTCGATGAACTGCACCCGGTGGTAGTGAACGGGTTCTTTTAAAAGTTCATCAGAAGAGAAAGAGGATTGTTTATGACAGGAGCAGAGAAAGAGAAATAAACCAGAAAAAACAACCAGGAACAAGATTAAAAATAGCCCGGGAAGTCGTGGAGAGCCAGAAGAGTTTGTTTTGGCCATGAGATTTTTCCTCTGGAAGGATTTCATCGTGGTTCTTAAATTTTCAATTTATTTTTATGTTCTCTTTTTTCACCAGAAAATTATGTAAAGGATTATGGTAATGATTATGATGGCCGCGCACAGATATTTAAGTATCGGGGTTGAGCTCATATCAAAGCCTTCCTGCACCGGCAGGACTTTAGGTTCCTGGAGCGGCTTTAACAGAGTAATGATGGCCATGACCAGCACCAGCACCAGAAAGTTGATAGCGATGCGGTTGAGGAAAGCAATTTGACCGAACTGCCATTTGAGCAGACCATAGACAGGAACAGAGAGAACCAGCGCCGAGACACCAGCTGCCGGTGGGGTCTTCTTGATGAACAGCCCAAAGACAAAGGCGGCCAGGACACCGGGCGAAACAAACCCCTGGAATTCCTGGATGTAGTTGAAAATGCCCTTGAACCTCGGGTCCCCGAGTTTGGGAGCCAGCAGACAAACAGCCAGAACAAAGATAATAGTTGCTACCCGGCCAATTTTTACCAGAGATTCCTGGCTGGCATCTTTTTTCAGGTGGCGTTTGTAAATATCCATCGTCAGGATAGTGGAGACTGAATTAAGCAGGGAACCCAGAGTACTGATAACTGCTCCAGCTATGGCGGCCAGGATAAACCCTTTAAGCCCTGGCCCCACTAAATTTTTTATCAAAAGCGGGTAGGCCTGGTCAGTGGTGTGCCCGGGGGCTAAAAGTTGTTCCTTATAAAGCTGGTAGGAAATGATGCCCGGGAAAATGATGATGAAAGGAATGAGCAATTTAAGAAAAGCAGCAAACATAATGCCTAACTGCCCCTGCTTAAGACTTTTGGCCGCCAGCGTCCGCTGGGTGATGAACTGGTTTAACCCCCAGTAGTAAAAATTTGGAATCCAGAGCCCGACCACCAGAGTGGTCCAGGGAATGACCGGGTGGTTGGCCGGCATAATCATATGCAGCTTGTCCTGATTGGCAGCAAAAAACGCTCCTACTCCTCCAACGGCTTTAAGTCCGATAATCAGGGTAATGAGACCGCCCAGAATAAGGCCTGACCCCTGAAAAAGGTCAGCCCAGGCCACGGCTTTCAGTCCACCCCAGGTGGTGTAGATGGCGGCAATGATACCAATCAACCAGACGGCCTTAACCAGGTCAAAATCAAAGATGGTATGAAGAGCCAGGGCTCCGGTGTAGACCACAGCCGCTATACTGACCAGGGTGTACATCAAGACCATATAAACAGCCATGATGGCTCGGGCGGCTGCGTTGTAGCGGTATTCCAGAAATTCTGGAATAGTGTAAATTCCACTGCGCAGGAATTTTGGCAGAAAGAACAGAGCCACAAAAACCAGGGTGATGGCCGCCATCCACTCGTAGCTGGCTACGGCCATCCCGGCTAGACCGGCTGCCTGGCCAGACATCCCGACAAAATGCTCGGTGGAGATGTTGGCGGCGATGAGGGAAAAGCCGATTAAAGGCCAGACCAGACCCCTTCCGGCTAGAAAGAAATCGGTACCCGTTCGCTCTTTGCGGCTCTTGTACATGCTGACTGAAACCACCACCAGGAAAAAGATTATGAAGACGGAAAGGTCTAGCCAGTGAAGTTGCATGGCAGTCTCCTTTTTTCAGAAAATTTTAAGCTTAAACATGCAGCCAATATTATATGCAAACTTAGTGGCAAAAAAAAACAAAAAAACTTTTACTCTGGTAGGGAAAAAATTCCGCTAAGTGAGAAAAATTGTTGACTGGTAGGTTGAGGTTTT
>JBBIRN010000266.1:0-3150 GCA_037441785.1 Candidatus Aminicenantota bacterium
CGGAAATTGACTTTGAGGAAGTTATACCTGACTCCCAGGTCCAGGGTCATCCGGTAGCCGATGGGCAACATGACCCCGGCAAAAGCATGGTAACCAAGAGAAAACCTGTTGGTTTCGTCACTGACAACATATGTTACAGGGTAAACCTCAATATCTCCCAGGTCAGGGTCTGAATATATGTACGGGTCAGAGAAATCTATCATGCGGCCATGGATTCTGACGGACCATAAGTGCAAACCTATGCCGCCCCCAAAATAGGGAACAAACTGCACCCGGCGCCCGAGAGGAGTTATTTTGACCGATAGTTGAAAAGGAGTCTGGGATACTTCAAAGCTGTGGATAATCATGTCTCCGTCAGGAAACCAGCGGACCGGAAAAGCAAATTCCTGATTATCAATCGAATACATACTCCAATCTCGGTAGTATCCAGCTTTGTTTCTGCTGTAAAAGTCAATCCCCAGAACCAGGCTGATGTTTTTGTTTATAAAATATTCATAGTTAAAACCAATCATGCCGCCCTGATAATCAGATTTTCTCAAGCTCATGTTGTCAAACTCAATTTTCCATAGACTATCAGGCCCGCCGCTCATCCTGGGGACAAAATATCCATAACGAAAAGTGAAAATGTTAGCCGAGGCCGTGGCCGTAAACAAAAGTATTATCGCCAGTGCTGCCAGAATTGTTTTTTTCATATTTTTTCCTCCTCGCCACTCTATTATAGCAAACATCGTGCCAGATTTAATAAGCAAATTTTCTCCTGATCCCCCTTTTAGGGTGTTTATTTTAGATGACACCTGTCCTTTGCTGATTATTGAATCGCTGGCCATTATAAGTTAATCTAAGAGTGCCTGAGGAGAGGAACATGTCTCTGGTTATCAAAATTAAAAACCATGGGCTGGATAAAGAAGATTTGGACCAGATTCTGGGGGTGCTGAACAGAGATGGTCTGCTCGTCTATCCTACAGAGACTTTTTACGGGCTTGGTGGACTGGCCACCTCAGAAATAGCCCTCCAAAGCATTTACCAGCTTAAGGGTCGCCAGCAGAACCAGCCCTTGCCCTTTGTGGCTTCAGACCTGGCCATGGTCATGGATTTCGTTGAGGAAATATCGCCAGAGGCTTTAATTCTGACAAAGGCTTTCTGGCCTGGCCCTCTAACTCTGGTCCTCAAAGCCCGGGCAGAAAAACTGCCGGCTAAGGCCCTTGGCCCAGCCGAAACCATAGCTGTCAGAGTACCGCCTTTAGCCTGGTTGCAAGAACTGGTCAGAGAAGCCGGGGTTCTTCTGGTAGCCACAAGCGCCAACCTTAGTGGTCAGCCGCCTCTTTCCGATTTTAGTCAGGTTTATGAGCTTTTTGCAGAAAAGGTTGAGGTTTTAATAGATGGGGGGAAAACACCTGGTGGCCAGCCTTCCACTATCCTGGATGTAACTGTCTCCCCACCAAGATGTTTGCGGGAAGGGGTCATTCCCTTTGAGCGAATTCAGGCGGAGTTAAATAAACTCTAAAATTTATTTATTATTTAACTTTGGTGCCAGGTGGCACTTCGCGGTCAAAAAACGGTATGATGGGTTTACTATCCACCTCGGCTGCCAGCAACATCCCCTGTGATTCAATACCGCGAATGACCGCCGGTTGCAGGTTGGCAATCACGATGAATTCTTTGCCAACTAGTTCTTCTGGAGCGTATGATTCAGCTACCCCGGCAATAATCTGACGCTGTTCAGTGCCCAGGTCTATCTGCAGCTTTAGCAATTTGTTGGTGCCGGCCACGCGTTCAGCAGTCAGAACTTTAGCCACCCGTAGGTCCATTTTCTTAAATTCATCATAAGTTATGTATTCCATTCTTTTTGCCTCCGATTTTGTTTCCTGTTTATCCGGGGATTTTTGTTTTTCCATTTCCCCGATGAATTCTTTGAGGTCAAGACGCGGGAAAAGGGCTTCTGGTTTCTGGATTGGTTCGTCAGCCCGGTAGTCGTAGAACTTTAACTCTTCCAGCCTCATCTCTTCTGGTTTCTGTTTTTGAGCCAGGAGTTTCCAGATTTTCCCGGCTGTTTCGGGCATCACAGGGTAGAGCAGGTAGCTGAGACCTTTGATGGCGCACAAAGCCTGATAAAGCACTCTGGCTAACCTGGGGCGTTGGTCAGGTTGTTTGGCCAGTTTCCAGGGTTCGTTGTCGGCCAGGTACTTATTGATGACGTTCAGGTAAGCCCAGATTTCTTCCAGTGCCCGGTTGAGGGCATAATCGTCGTAAAATTCTATGACTTTTTGTTTTGTCTCGGCAAACTGACTGGCCAGCTTTAAATCTTCCTCTCTTTCTTCGCCCAGGGTTTCTATTTTTCCTGCAAAATAATTTACCACCATAGTCAGGGTTCTCTGCACCAGGTTACCAAGGTCGTTGGCCAGGTCAGAGTTGATACGCTGGACAAAGCTTTCATGGGAAAAGTTGCCATCCTGGCCGATGGGTATCTCCCGGAGCAAAAAGTAGCGCAGGGGGTCAGCCCCGACCTTTTCTAAGATGAGATAGGGGTCCAGAACGTTGCCCCGGGACTTGGACATCTTGGTCTCATCTTTCAACCACCAGCCGTGACCGTATACAGTTCTGGGCAGGGGGAAGCCGGCCGCCATCAAAAAGGCCGGCCAGAAGATAGCGTGAAATCTCAAGATGTCTTTTCCGATAAGATGCACATCAGCTGGCCAGAATTTCTGGAATAGTTCCTGGTTCCAGTCATAGCCAATGCCAGTCAGGTAATTGTGCAAGGCATCGAACCAAACGTAAATGGTGTGCCGCGGGTCGCCAGGCACGGGAATGCCCCATTTTACAGTGGTCCTGGTTATGCTCAGGTCCTTCAAGCCCTGTTTAACGAAACTGACCACCTCATTCATCCTGGTCTGGGGGCGGACAAACTGCGGGTTCCGCTGGTAGAACTCCAGAAGCGGCTGCTGGTAGGCAGACAGGCGGAAGAAGTAACTTTCTTCTTCTATCAGGGAGGCTTTTCGGCCACAATCCGGACAGATTTTGTAACCATCTGGCTCCAGAGGCACATCTTCAGACAGGAAATTTTCCTCAGAAATACAGTACCAGCCCTGGTAGGTTCCTTTGTAAATATCTCCTTTTTCCAGAAGCTTCTGGAAGATTTTTTGCACCCCGGCT
>JBBIRN010000267.1:0-3125 GCA_037441785.1 Candidatus Aminicenantota bacterium
GCCAAGGTTTGCTCGTCGCGGTAGATTTTCCGGGCTGCGGCTATCAATCCTTTCCAGTCTACGGCGGCAGATTTCACCAGGTTGGGGTCCTGAACCAGCTCGTTCAGGGCTTTGACCAGGTCTTCAACTTTTTCGGCTTTAACCGGGGTGAATTTCGCATACTTTAAAAGGGTCGGGTTAATTTTATAGTCCTTTAATTTGTTAAAATAAAACCCGTCGCGGAAAAGATTTCTCTGATTATACAGATAAGCGCCTTCCCTTTCATTAAGACCCAGGTTAACTTCTTCATCCAGACGGAGATAAACAATCTTCGGATTTTTCGGGTAGATGGCCAGACCATTTCTTCCGGTTTTCAACTTTCCCAGGTCCGGCAGGCCGGAGGTGAGTTTTTTCCACGTTTTACCACCATCAGTGGTTTTCCAGAGATAATTGCCTTCCTGCCGGTCGAGAAAAGTCCAGGTCCGACGGTAAACCTTGTAGGAAGCAACTATAATTACGTCTGAATTAGTCGGGTCCATAACAAAATCACCGACCACCCGGTCTTTGAGGTCCAGGACTCTCTGCCAGGTTTTACCGCCATCAACTGATTTGTACAAACCACGTTCACAATCCTGGTCAGTATCATCATAAAGCTTTCCTTCCGCTGCCACGTAAACGATATCCGGATTCTGGGCATCAACTTCAATCTTGTTGATGTAATAGCTCTTTTCCAGGCCAATATGGCTCCAGGTCTTGCCGGCATCAGTGGACTTCCAGACGCCATTACCGTGGTAGGCAGCCCGGCTGTGAATCGGCTCACCGGTCCCAAGGTAAAGTACCTCAGGCTTGGAAGGAGCGATGGCCAGATAACCCATGCTCTGATTTCCGTACTTTTCGAAAATGGGCTCAAAATGGATGCCGCCGTCCACTGTTTTCCACACTCCACCGGTGGCCGTGAGTACGTAGTAAGTCTGGCTCTGACCAGGGGGAACGGCAAAATTGGTGATGCGACCGGAAAAGGGCCAGGGGCCGATGTGTCTCCAGGTAAACAATTCCAGGTTTTTAGCAGTGATGGGAATCTTCTCAGAGAAAGGCTTTTCTTTTTCTGTGGGCATCGGTTGGTCAGCCAGAGTCAGCCCGGACCAGGCGAACAAGAGCAAAAAGAATAGCCAAGCACCTGATAAAAGTTTCTTTCTGGTTTTTAAAATCATGACGCCTCCTTCCTAATTTCTTGTTAGGTTCAATAAATATTTTCTTTTTTCTGGCTCAAATTTTTCTATGGCATATCTTACGGTTACTCTCGGCAGAGAGCCACCATGTTGGACTAAATATTTTTCCAGTTCGGCAGGTGCTTTCTTTCCTATTTCTCTGAGTAGCCAGCCGGCTGCTTTGGCTACCAGTCCTTCGGCCACAGGAGGCTGGTTCATGGCCTGGCGCACTATTTCCAGAACCGACCTGGCCTGACCGTTTTTCCTGACCTGTTTGATTAAGGCCACCAGGCCAGCACGCTTGAAATAGATACTTTCTGATGTTGTCCAGGCTTTAATCCTTTCCAGAATTTCTGGATAATTTAACAGAACCGGCGAGATTATTTCCAGAGAAAAAGTATCTAGCAAGGCCCAGTTATCCAGGTACCCTTTATCAAGCCAGTTTTCAAAAAATTTCAGAGATTCAGGTTTAAACTCGTTTGCTCTTTCCGCCAGCAAAAACAAACTAGCCAGCCGGCTCTCTAACTCTTTTTCTACCAGCAGGCTTTCAGCGAGAGGAAAAATCAGGTCTTCAGAAAGCGAGGGGGAAATTTCTCTGTGTAACTGCCGACAAAATTTTCTCACTTCTGGCAGGCTTAATCCAAAACAGGATACGGGCTCAGGGAAAAAACGCTGGACGGAGCTGGCCCTTTCCTGGTCGGCCTTTTCTTTTAAAAAATTCACCACTCTGTTTTTTGTTCTTTTTATATCCAGGTTGACCGTCTGACTTTTCATGCTGATCAGGTTTATTCATTTTACCCGCTTAACTTTTTTTGAGCAAGAAAATTTTAAGAAGTTTTAGACTTTAAACCTCTAAAAATTTCTCGGGCCGCTAGGAAAACGGGACTTATTGTTTATCTTTTTTCAGGGTAGAGAGGCCCAGGGGAACATAAAGCGGGCAAAAGCCAATCAGGCTGGTCACGATAAAAATCACTGTAAAAATCACCAGTACATAGGCCAGCGCGCCGTGTACCACTCTGGCAAAAACTAGTATGGCCATAACCACGGCCAGCAGGGTTCTGATGGTTCTGTCCGGTGCTCCCATGTTTTTCTTCATGTTTGCCCTCCTTTTTAATTATCTTTTAATTTTATCTTAATAAAAAAATAATTTTCTTGCCACAAAATTATTTTCTCCAATAAAATTAAGAAAAAGGAAGGTAAGATAGATGGAAAAAATAAGAGTTCTGCTGGTGGACGAAGACAATGGCTTTCTCAGCCAGGTGGGTGAAGCTTTACTTAATGACCTGGGCCAGGGAGATTTTCAAGCCGTAAGCGCGGGTTTTGAGCCTGGCCCCCCTTCTACTCTGGCCAAAATAGTTCTTGGTGAAATTGGCTTAAATCCGCCCTCCACTACCAGAAAGGTATTTGACTTGTACTTAAAGGGTGAACTTTTTTCTTATGTCATTACCCTGTGCGATCCCAAGACCGCGGCCAGGTGTCCGATTTTCCCCGGCCTGACCAGAATGACTAGCTGGCCCTTTCGCGACCCCGAAAAGGAAAACATTTCAGAAGAAGAAAAACTGACTCTGGCTCGAGAAATTCGCGACCGGCTAAAAGAACGTCTGGAAAGCTTCATCCAGAACCTGAAGCCAGGCTTTCAGGGTTAATCAATTTCGGGCCCGTTAATTTTTTCCGCTATGGCCAAAAAGCTCAGCCCGGGCTGCTTCCATTAACAGGAAAAAGGCCTGTCCCTCGGTGGCGACCCCGGGAGAGTTGAAAAGCGGCGAGCCACAAACATCGTTAACATAACCCCGGTCGTCTACTTTCCGGTGAACAGCTTCTCTCATTCTTTCTGCTTTATCCAGGTATTGACGGGGGAGGCAACTAGCCTGGATGTTTCGGTAGATGGTATAATCCAGCATCTGAGCCAGGTTGGTTTCCACAAAAGTCTCCGGCTTA
>JBBIRN010000268.1:0-3095 GCA_037441785.1 Candidatus Aminicenantota bacterium
CTTCATTAACCTAGTGGCCAGGGCCCTATCTCTGGCTGTAATGTTATCAAGGCCGATTCCATCAATAAAATCAAAGGAAGCCATCAACCCGTAATAGAGGGCCGCACTCTGGGTGCCGTAGTCGTAGCGGTGGGCGGTGGGATTCCAGCCTTTCAACCCGTGCTGGTAATCCCAGCCGGCGTCTGAACCACCGCCGGTCATGATTGGTTCTACCCGGTCAAAACAGGACTCTTTGATATAAAGAAATCCCGTACCCTTGGGGGCCATCAGGAATTTGTGTCCACAGGCAGCATAAAAATCACAATCCAGGTCTTTGACGTCAACTTTAAACATGCCCGGCGGATGGGCACCGTCCAGCAGGACCAGAATACCCTTGCTGTGGGCCAGCTTGATGATTTCTTTGGCTGGCAGAATCTGGCCGTTAGTACAGGTCATGTGGGGTATGGAAATAATCCTGGTCTTTTTGCTGATGGCTTTTTCTATGTTGTTCAGAGTCTCAGCCGCATCGCGACCCAGAGGTGCCACCTTGACTACAATTCTGTCCCGCTGGGCTCTGGTGAACCAGGGGATAGCATTTCCCGCATGTTCGTGGTTGGTGATGATGACTTCCTCTCCTTTTTTCATCTTAAAGCCCTGAGCCACGATGTTGATACCTTCAGTCACGTTGTGAGTCAGGACTATTTCTTTTTCCTGACCGTTAATAAACTTAGCTACCCTGGCTCTGGCCACATCATGTCCGCCGTAGGTACCAGTGAAATTAACTTCCTCTTCTTTCCGGAAGAAAACCCACTGGATGTAATAAAGCGAAGGTCCCATGGTGCCGTTGTTCATGTAAATAATCTTGTTGTTTTTGGTTATGGAAAATTGTTCGCGGACAAAGGACCAGAAGCGGTGGTCATCTGGAGAGACCGGTCCCGAAGCTTTGGGAATCGGGGGCTCCTGGGCCTCAAACTGACGGCTTAAAGGGTTGGTTGAAGTCTGGGCTATCAGGGGCAGGGAAGAGCTGGCTACTACGCCCGCGCCCAGAATTTTAAAAAATTCCCTTCGGGATTTAATTTGGTTGAATTCATTCTTTGTTTTACTCATCAATCTTCTCCATTGATAAGAAATCAGGATTAAAACCAGCCATATTTTATAACCATTTTCAGTAAAATTAAAAATGTTTTTGTAAAAACAAGCCCATTTTTTGGCTCGATGAAGAATTTAGAGCCAGAATAGCCAATCGATGCCGAATAACGGACAGGAGAGATTATTGGTGAATTATGTTTCCTATTTTCTTTCTTTTCGGGCTTTGTTTTTCTGGCAAAACAGACACAACTTTCTTCTCTTCATCTTTATCATCATCGCCATCATCAGCATTTTCTTAGGCCTGGCCTTTTCCTCATGGTCTTTTTCCTCCTGCCTTGGCCTCTTTCTGGCCTGATTGATATTCATTTCATAAGAATCTGGACAAAATAGGTGTGGGGAGTGGAAAATTTTTAAAATTTCAGATCTGATGAGTCTCGCTTCTTTCTTTGAGCTGATTTTTGTGCTAGCTGTCTGGCCGTCCGATTTTAGAAAGTGCTCTTAAATGAAGGATTGTTTTCTGCCAGCAGAAAAATTTCGTTTTTTTTGTTTTTCAAATGATTATAATTAGAAAGAAAAAAATGGTCTAAGAAAGGAGAAGTAGATGGCTTTGGACCTGACCGCTCTTGCTTCTCGTATGGACAAGCTTTACGAATTTGACCGCGAACCGGTAACCACTGATAAGCTGAAACCCGGGGTGCTGTTTGCCAGTGTTTTTGCTGGCGAGCATGTGGCAGCCACCGAGTTCGTCATCGGAGCTTTTTTTGTGCTCCACGGGTTGCGGGCTTCGGACCTCATCCTGGGGTTGTTGCTGGGTAACCTGCTAGCTGTTCTCAGCTGGACTTTCCTCTGTGCCCCGATTGCCGTTGACACTCGGTTAACCCTTTACTGGTATCTGAGGAAAATAGCCGGACCGGGCGTGACTATTATTTACAACATCGCCAATGCTTTTCTCTACTGCATCCTGGCTGGAGCCATGATTTCCGTTTCAGCCACAGCCGTGGGCTTGGCTTTTGGTCTGAAAGTACCGCAGCTTAACGATGTCTTTCCCAACAGTCCTCTCTGGGTGTTAATTTGTCTGGCCATTGGTTTACTGTTCACTTTTCTGGCCATTCTGGGCTTTGAAAAACTCAGCCGCTTTGCGGAAGTGGCTTCGCCCTGGATTTTTCTGGTTTTCGTGGCCGGGGCTCTGGTCAGCCTGCCCAAGCTCGGAGTCAGGGTTGATTTCAGCAATTTCTGGGAAATAGCTACTACCAGAATCTGGAATGGGGTAGTAGCCGCCGGGCAGGAGAAATTCGGTTTCTGGCATGTAGTCTTTTTTGCCTGGTTTTGCAACCTGGCCATGCACGTGGGCCTTTCAGATATGGCGCTTTTCCGCTACGCAAAGAAATGGACCTACGGGTTTTATTCAGCCTTTGGTATGTATTCAGGACATTTTCTGGCCTGGCTCTGTTCGGGGGTGATGGTGGCGGCCATAGGTCGCGAAATGCATCCAGGCAAGATGGCTTATGAGGCTCTGGGGCCGGCCGGAGCGGCGGCGGTCCTGCTGGCAGGCTGGACGACGGCTAATCCTACTCTTTACCGGGCCGGACTGGCCCTTCAGACTGTGACTGGCTGGCCACGCTGGAAGATAACCCTGGTGGCTGGCCTGGTTACTTCGGTTCTGTCCTGTTTTCCGCTCTTTTTCATGAAGCTTCTGGATTACGTGGCCATTTATGGTCTGGTTTTGATGCCCGTCGGCGCGGTGGTCTTTACCGAACACTGGATTTTCCCGAAGCTCGGGATTCCCCGCTACCAGGCTGAAACCAGAAAGCAGGTGTTTAACTGGAAAGTTCTTCTGGTCTGGGGTGGGAGCCTTCTTTTTGCTTTTCTTCTTCCCGTGCATCTTTATTTCCGCTGGCTGCCAGGCTATCTGTTCGCCATGGTTTTTTACCTGGTGTTAAACCTTGGCGCCAGAAAAGGTGAGGCTGAAAAGCCCGCGGCTTGAAGTTAGGAGAAAGAAAAGGCAATGGGTTTTGCCTGGTTAAAAG
>JBBIRN010000269.1:0-1213 GCA_037441785.1 Candidatus Aminicenantota bacterium
TGTTTTTCTTACAATTCAGGGGAACGCATAAATTTTTGCAAAGATTAAGCCATCTTTTTCCCAGGTTCAGAAAATGGTTTCTGGAAAAAGAAGAAATGATTAAAACCCTGGATGCTAATATGCGTCTTTTGTTTAAACACTCACCGGCCAAGCTGATAATGGCCCTGATGCTACATGTTTTATCCAGATTCCTGGGGGCGGCTGAGGTTCTGGTGATTATCAAAGCTCTTGGTCTACACGTGGACCTGATTAAGGTCCTCTTTATTTCTGCTTTTGTGGTGCTCATTAACACCGCTTTTTTTATTATCCCTGGACAGTGGGGGGCCGCTGAGGGAGCCAATGTGCTGGCCGCCATAACCGTTGGTTATCCGGCGGCGGCCGGTTTGAGCCTTGGCCTGGTACGCCGGGCCCGAAAGCTTTTATTTGCCGCCCTGACTCTGGTGATTGTCTTCCTGGACAGGTTAAAAATAAAAAGCAAGAAAGGAAGAAAACATGATAACTGAGGCAGTCATACTTTTAAAAGAAAAAGGAATCACGGAGTTGCTGGGCTTGTCCATTATAAAGAGGCTCATCCTGAGCGCTGGTCAGGCCGGGTTGAAATATATTATCCTCCTGGCTCAGGGCCAGACCTGGGAAAAAGAGCTGGTCCAGGCCTTAGCCACTGATAGAAGGATAAATTCGCGGGGAATAAAGGTAAATTATATTTCTGCGGCCGAGGTTGAAACAGAAGAAAATATTTCCCGGATGATTTCCGGACCCGCTTTCTGGTTGATTTCGGGTGAAGTAGTTCTTTCTGAACAAGTTTTTAATGGCAGCGCTGAGGCTAACAAAAAGCTGGAACAGCCTCTGATTTTTACCACAGGAAAAGAGTCGAAAACAGAAAGCGCCCGGCCAGAAGCAAACCTTGTTCTCTGCCCCTCGTCTTTTTGGCCAGCTCTGGTGAAAGCCTGTAAGGCAGGTCAATGGTCCCTAACCGACGAGGTAAAGCTTGGCACCTGGCTCATAGAGTATGGTGCAGCTCGTCTTGTTTCTCTTCCAGAAGGCTGGCTGGTTAAAGTTGATTCATCAGCTTCCAGGAAAGAGGCTGTTAAGCTGTTACTCCAGAGTGCCAGAAAACCACAGGATGGGTTTATTGCCAGGCATATCAATCGACGGATCTCTCTCTTTTTTACGCGTTTTCTGGCACCTCTTCGGGTTAAGCCGAGTATTTTAT
>JBBIRN010000269.1:1232-3090 GCA_037441785.1 Candidatus Aminicenantota bacterium
GGCCTTTCGGCCGCAGTATTATGCGCTCTGGGCAAAAACTACTGGTACTTTCTGGTGGGTGGCTTTCTTTTTGAGTTTTCCAGCATTTTTGATGGTTGTGATGGCGAAGTAGCCAGGTTGACTTATAATTCCTCAGAGAAAGGAGGTTTGTTAGACGTCGTTTTTGATGCTCTGACCTATATTCTATTTTTCAGTGGGTTGGCTGTGGGTTTATATCGTCAGACGAAGGAAAATATTTTCCTCTGGTTGCTCGGTCTTTTTTTAACTTCAGTTGCCTGGTATTACTTTAACCTTTATCATTTATCAAAAGCCTCTGGGATCGGGAGCAAAATTTATTTAGTGGCCAAGGAAGTAGAAGCCCAGGGCCAGAAGAAAAAAGAAACCTCAGTCGCAGACCGGTTGGCTGCCAAATTAGCCTTTGCCCTTAGACGTGATTTCTTTGCCACTATGGTTTTCTTACTGCTGGCTTTGAAGCTGTCCAAAATACTTCTTGTTCTGGTGACGATGGGGGCTCTGGTAGAATCGGTTTATGTTTATTTTTTTAGGAGAAAAAAAATAAAAGACTTGTATTATGAAAAGCAAAATTATTACAATTTAGCTTGAAAAAACTAACGTCTGAGGATTAAAAATAAAAATGGAGTCATCTTAAGTGAAAAGCAGAAGCCGGGGGCAGGCCTTTAGTGGCCTTATAAAAATAAAGGGGCTGATTAAGAACACTCGAATGATGAAAAAATGAAAGTACTTCATGTTCTACCTTCTTATGAACCCGCTTGGGCAGCTGGCGGAATAATTACCGCTACTTCCAACCTCTGCCAGGCGCTGGTGAAACAGGGGCTGCAGGTAACAGTATATACCACCGTGGCTGATGGCTTAGGAGGAAAATTATCAGTGCCGCTCGGCCAGCCGGTTGACCGAGGCGGGGTAAAGGTCTGGTATTTCCCTTATGAGATAGGCGGGCTCAGAGCTTTCTATTCCAGGGAATTGTCAATACATCTAGCAAAAACGATTAAAGATTTTGACCTGGTCCATTTAGCAGGTTTGTGGCAATACTTGAGCTTTGCTGCGGCTGGCACAGCCAGAGCGGAAAACCGCCCGTTGGTGGTGGCCCCTCATTCTAGCTTGATGAAACACTCCTTTTATGAAGTAGGTGCCCGGTTCTGGAAAAAGGTTTACTGGACACTTTTCGGGGAGAAAATTATTCGCCAAGCAACAGCTGTGCAATTCCTTTGTGAGGGGGAGAGAGAAGAATCAACTGAATTTTGCTCCGCCAGACCAAGTTTTATCGTGCCTAATGGCCTTGAACCGGATAAATACAAAAAAGATGAAGGGAAAAGAACTGATTTAAGAAAAAGATTGAGTATTCCTGGACAGGCCTTTGTCCTGCTTTATTCAGGTCGAATAAATTCTAAAAAGCAGATTGAGTTGGTCATTAAAGCCCTGCCCGTTTTGCTGGCCAGAGGAATAGAAGCCTTTTTTGTCCTGGTCGGTCCTGTAGATAATCAAAAATATTATAGAAAATTAAAAGACTTAGCCTCAAAATTAAAGGTAGAAAATTATCTGCGCTGGGCTGGTTTTGTTAGCTACGACCAAATCGTTGGGTTTTATTCTGCGGCTGATGTCATGGTCTTGCCCAGCCTGGCTGAAGGAGTGAGTATGTCCTTGACCGAGGCCATGGCCGCCTCTTTGCCCTTAGTTATTTCTGACCGGGTTGCTAATTATAAAGAAATTGAAGCTGATGATGCCGGTTTAGTGGTAAAACCAGAAGCGGACTCTTTAGTTGAAGCCCTGCTGGAAATTGCCCTAAATCAAAAAGTTCGGGAAAAGCTATCAGAGGCAGCCAGACAATCAGTTTTAAATC
>JBBIRN010000270.1:0-3077 GCA_037441785.1 Candidatus Aminicenantota bacterium
CCCTGAGAGCTGGTCGCGCTTTCGTTTACCGGTGAATAGGCTTTTTTCCAGTTGAAGGGCTTGCCGCTTTTCGGGTCGTAGAGCCCATTTTCCACGGCACAGGAGATAACATTAGGAGAAGCCATAAAATAATCCGGCTTGTTTAAATCAATTTCACCAATCCTGGATTCGTTGGGGCAAACGCTCACGTGGTCGTCCGGAACTCTTTGAGCACACCAGACGGCTCCCGGTTTTCCGCTCTGGGGAGTCCAGAGGGGACCGACCGGCATGATTTCAAAGGTCCAGACTTCGTTGGGGTCCGCCACGGCCAGCATTTCACCGTTATCATGAAAGCCGTAGCCGTACTTTTCTGCCAGCTCGCCCATAATCTTGATGGCTTCGCGAGCCGTGCTGGCTCTTTCCATGGCGATGATAGTCAGCATGGTGATGTCAAAAGCTGGCGTGGGCGTGGGGTTATCCAGTTTCCGGACATTGCCGATGGTAGATTCGCCGATGGCCACCTGTTTTTCGTTGATGTAGCCAAACATTCCGTGATGGTAAGCGTAGGTGTAGGGGACTTCAGGAATTTCCAGACCAGTAAAATCTTTTTTGATTAAATCCCACTTTAACCCTTCGGTGGGTGGCCAGGTCTTGAACTGAGAAATATGGTAGATTTTGCGCTTTTCGCCAGGCTTGTGCCGGGCCGCAGGCACATGTCGCCAAGTCCAGTCACATAAACCGCAGTCGCAGGTATGAGTGGTCATGGTGGAACCATCGGTGGAAGCCAGTTTGCCCACCAGGATAGAAGTGCAGTTGTCAGCCGGCCGGGAAAGCTCCAGGCCCGGGTCCATTTTCTGCGCCCCAGTCCTCAACCAGAAGCCTAAGGCCATGGTTAAGACCAGGACAGCCAGCACCATATGTGATGGCTGCCAACGGAATTTCTTTAAACTTGTTTTTGCCATTTTATCCTCCAATTTTTCCGTTCAATTTTTTATGTTTTTTGCTTTTTATTCCACCAGAGCATCTATAATTCTGACCGCTTTTTTCCAGATTTCGGGAGTGTCCATCTTCCGGCGGTCAACCGTCCGGCGTTCGGTGTTGTAGTAGCTCAGGTGGTTCAGCTTGACCAACAGGTCATCACCTAACTGCCACCAGGCCTTAACCACCATTTCCGCGTTATTCAGGCAGAAAGCAGTCAGAAATTCAGAAGCCTTCTTCGGGTTTTTCTGGTAGAGCTCCAGCGCCTTCCGGTCTATTTCTGGGATTTGCTGGATAGCCCCATCTTCCCATTTTTCCTGGGCTTTTTTTACTTCTTCTATGGCCACCGAGTAAGCCACCTGAGTATGAAAGTCCACGTAATCAAAGGCCCAGCGCGCTGATTGACGGTTGAACACCCAGTGGTCACCGATACTGAAGGAAGCGGGCAGCGCTTTGATGCCGGCGTAAAAGGGCATGTAGCAAGCGGTATCCTGGGGTCCCCAGGCCAGCCAGACTATTCCGCCGATGGGAGCTGGCAGCCAGTCCCGACACTGAGTAACAGTGGTGTACTCAACCTGTTTTACGCTGATCAGCCTGGCGGTGGTATCATAATTGGGGTTTTTATAGGGCCCGCCTCTTATGCCGCGGGTAGGGTCAAAGAAGGTTCCGTATCCTTTATCCCTGGTCAAGTTCATGACCTCTTTCACCGATAACGGCTTATCAGGTTTTACAGAAAAAGGAAACTCCATGTTGGGCAGGGAAGGAGAAAACTTAGCCGAAGGGGCTACCAGGTCAAAGAAGCGCCACAGGCGGGCTCTCCTGGGGTTATCTTTGGCGCTGCCTTCAGCCGGGCAGTAAGCCTTCTTCCAGCTAAAAGGCTCTCCGCTTTTGGGGTCCCAGAAACCATTTTCTACGGCGTAGGAGATGACGTTAGGAGAAGCCATAAAATAATCCGGGTTATTGAGGTCAATCTGTCCAATTCTGGATTCGTTGGGGCAAACGCTCACCTGGTCGTCCGGAACTCTTTGAGCACACCAGACGGCCCCCGGTTTTCCGCTTTGTGGGGTCCACAGCGGTCCAACCGGCATGATTTCAAAAACCCAGACTTCATTGGGGTCCGCCACGGCCAGCATTTCCCCGCCGTCTTCACCACCGTAGCCGTATTTTTCAGCCAGAGAGCCCATGAGTTTAATGGCTTCGCGAGCGGTGCGACATCTTTCCATGGCCAGAAGAGTTAGCATGGTAATGTTAAAAGCCGGGGTCTGGGTGGGGTTGGACATCTTCGGCCGGTTGCCTATGGTTGATTCCCCGATGGCTAACTGCTGGTCATTCATATAGCCAAAGACCCCGTGCAAGTAGCCAAAAGTGTGGGGAACCTCTGGAATTTCCACTCCAGTAAAGTCCTTTTTTATCAGGTCCCATTTTAGCCCCTGCTCTGGTGGCCAGGTTCTTGTCTGCGAGATGCGGTAAATTTTCCTGGTTTCGCCTGGTTTATGGTCTGCGGGTGGAACATAACGCCAGGTCCAGTCGCACAGGCCGCAATCAGCCGCATGGGTGGTCATGGTGGAGCCATCAACCGAAGCTTTTTTCCCCACCATGATAACCGTGCAGGCTTCTGCCTTCAGTTCCCGGTCTTCCGCCGGAGAAGGGCTGATTGGTCCGGAAAGAAACAGGCCGACCAGGCCGAGCAGCAGCAGAGGAAGGATGATCAGTGTTACTTTTTTCATTTTCGTAATACTCCAGTTATTGAGAAATATGTTTTTTCCCTTTTCCTTCATTTTTGCTTAGCTTTTTTCCTCTTTTTTCATTTCATTTATTTTTATTTCTTCAGTTTATTTTTTTATCCGTCCAGCCTGATTTTCTGCCGGCTGGCAGATAATCCGCAAACAGATAACTTGGAAATGTTGCTTCTCCGGTCTCCGCCTCCTGTTTTCTGAGTTTTAAAATTTTATTACCCGGTCAGAGGGTGCTTCAGCCGGGTTATGGAAAAATGAGCCCACCCCTTTTTCCACCACTTCCCGGTAGCGAGGGACATTTTTTATGACGATGGCTCGCTCGGGTGTTTTCCGGGAGTACTGACGGATGATTTCCAGAGAAACAGAAAGATGTTGTCCGACCCT
>JBBIRN010000271.1:0-3076 GCA_037441785.1 Candidatus Aminicenantota bacterium
GGCACCTAACCTGGCCTTGGTACTCATCCACTCACTCCTTTCATAAGAAATATTTAATTTTAAAAGCAGAATATTTTTTTATTAATTTTTTGTCAACTGCTCTCTGAATATTCGTATCACCTAACTATTAAAAATCTAAAAAAATTTTATTTGCCATATTTTTTTGTTTGTGTTAAAAAGTAAAAAGCAACGAGGAGGCAAAATCCTTGAGTCAGAGGGAAAAAAGAAGAGAAAAAAGGCTGGATGAAGAAAACAAGGTGGTTTTGAGACTTATCTCCGATAAAGGCGGTCAGGATGAAGTTTATTATGCCTTTTCTGAAGATATTTCTCCTGGAGGGATCAAGGTCATCACTGATACGCCTTTTTCTGTTAAAACCAGGTTTGAAGTAGAAATGCCCTTACCAAAGGAGAAAAGAATCATAAGAGGAGTGGCTGAAGTACGCTGGGTCAAGAGCAGACCAGAAGGGGAAATTTATGAAATGGGTCTGGAGTTTGTAGAACTTGACCAGCAGAACAAGATTCACCTGCTGGAACATGTCTACCGAAAAATAATGTCCAGCTGAAATTTATTTAATTTCTTCGCTCTCAGGAGTGTCCTGAGCTCTCAGGGAGTAAAAATGGTCAATGACCGTTTCTTAGCCACAGGCCGCAGGGCTCTGATTTTCTTTATTCTGGTAATTTCAGTTTTCTTTTCTTCTCTTCTGGCGGCAGAGAAGAATTATTATTTCCCGCAGCTTAAAGCCGATTATTATGTGCAGAAAGACGGAAGCCTGGAAGTAGATGAATACCTGACCTTTGAATTTCGCGGCCGTTTTTCCTGGGCTTCTCTCTGGATTCCTCTGTCAGCCCGGCGCACCCAACCTGGTTTAAAAGTGCAGATAACTGACTTCCGGGTAGCTGACGAACAGGACCAGGAATTACCGCTGGAAACAGTGGTAGAACAGAATAAATTTCAGGCCCGCTGGCGATTCCAGGCGGCCAATGAACGCCGCACTTTTCATCTCCGTTATAAAGTGAACGGAGCGATTCTTGATTATGAAGATGTCAGCGAACTTTACTGGCAGGTAATCGGTGAGGAAGTGGACCGGCCTACGGCTAAGGTGCTGGTTAACGTCCATCTGCCAGAACCACTGAAAAGTGCTGACCAGGTCCTGATTTACGGGCATGGTCCGCTTTCCGGTCAATCAAAGATTATAGACCTTCAAACTTTCGCCTTTGAAGCGACCAACGTGCTGGCCCATCAGTTCGTAGAAATCAGAGTGGTCTGGCCCAGAGGTCTGGTCCGTGGCATTCCGGCCAAAGGTTACAACCGGGAGAAGATTGAACAGGAAGAAGCTGAGTACGTCCAGCAAACCATCAGGCGAGCCCGGCAGGCTCAGGAACGAGAAGAAAGAACCCAGCAAATTATGTTAAGAATATTTATGGCTTGGTTTGTCTGGCAGGTGGTGGGCCCGTTAATCTGGCTGGTCCTCTACCTGGTGTTCTGGGAGAAGTATGGTCGGGATTACAAATTTGAAGACCTGCCAGAATATTACCGTGAGATTCCTTCAGCTTTGCCACCAGCCCTGGTCCAGGTTCTTAGAAGAGAAGGCAAAAAGGTGACACCCGTGGCGCTGACCGCCACCATCTTTGACCTGGCCCGCCGCGGTTACCTGGAAATTAAAGACGAACAGACGGTTAAGAAAACACTCTTCGGAGAAAAAATTAAATCGGAAACCTTTTTTTCACTAAAGAAAGATTATTCTTCTGATAAAAACCTGGCCGCTTTTGAAAAAGATGTCCTGGAACTTCTTTTTGAAATAGCCAACCACGGAGAAGGACGGCCTTCATCGACACTCCACCTGAAAGATTTTGTTGATTATCTGAAAGAACATCCGCTGGAGTTCCAGAGCTGGTTCCGGAAATGGGCAGAAAAAATAGACCGTGAGGCCAGGGCGAAGCAATTTTTGGAACCTAAAAGTCTTAAAGTCTACAAGATTTTTCTGGGTGTTACCATTTCTCTGGCCGTAATAACTTTTTCTCCGCTTCTTCTGCTTCTGGCTTTGCTGTTAAGCCCTACTCTCAAGCGGCGGAAAAAAGAGTGGGCTAGAGAAAATGAACTCTGGAAAGCTCTGCAGAAATTTTTGCATGATTTTTCTAATTTTGAGCAGCTTCCCCCCGAAGCCTACAAACTCTGGGACCAGTACCTGGTGTTTGGCGTGCTTTTTGGCCAGACCAAAAAGATCTTGAAGATGTTACCCAGGATTTTACCAGCAGACCAGACTGGCAACACTGGCTGGATTTATGGTCTGGCGCTTGTTTCTTCAGGCGGACATTATCAGGTTGATTCTTTAAATCAGGTCATAGACTCCATTGAAAACGTGGCCAGAACCATAAGTACTGCCAGCACCAGTGCGGCTCATTATTCCTCAGGTGGCGGCGGCGGTTTCAGCGGTGGTGGGGGAGGCGGCGGAGGTGGTGGTGGGGTGTCCGCCGGATAAGACCGGGCCAGGGTGCACCACCGGTGTTTTGAAAAATATTTTCAGGGTTAATTTTGTTTTTATTCTTACGTAAGAAAAAAATGTCCCGTTCCGGAGACTTGATGAAAAAGCCCGGGTTCCAGCTAAATTATACTTTGCCCATCATTCTTTTATTGTTTTGCCTTTGTTTTCCCCTGCTTCACTGTCAAAAAAATGAGGACCCGGAACTCATCAGAGAAACTCTTTTGTCAGCCATAAAGGCAGCCGAGAAAAAGGACCGGGATAAAGTCCTTAAGCTGCTAGCTGACGATTACCGGGATTTTGCCAGCCGGGAGGTGAAAGCCACAGCCGAGCTTCTGGATTATTATTATAAGCACTACTATGGAATAGTAATACATCTGCTGGAGGTGGAAATTTTAATCAACCAGGGGACGGCTGAGGTTCGGGCTGACGTTTTATTTTCTTCTGGACCGCTGGAAGCTTGGCGAAAAACTCTGGGTCTGGTTGGTTCTTTTTATCAATTTAAGTTTAAGATGGCCAGGGGACCAGAGGGCTGGAAAATAAAGTATGCGGAATGGCAGGAAGTAGAAGAGAATTCTCTTCTGCCCGGTTCCAGG
>JBBIRN010000272.1:0-3027 GCA_037441785.1 Candidatus Aminicenantota bacterium
TCTTAGCCTTTTGACTGCTCTTTTTTATATTCCAGGACCTGTAAATTCAGGCCGCGGGAATTTTAAGGCTTAATTATACTGATTTTGAGAAAAAATAAAAGCGCCTGGACTCAGTCTTAAAAAAACGGTTCAGGAAGAAAGTTTTTCAATTTCCTGCAGGCGGCGCTCAAAAGCGTCCAGCTTTTCTTCATACTCAATAAAAACCTGGGTGTATTCTTCGTAAAGGGAATCAAGGCTTTTGCGACTGGCGTCCAGCTCCCGGGAAAGCTTCACTACTTCCTGCCCGCGGCCGTCCACTGACGCCTCAATTATCTGCTGGGTTAGCTGGTTTACTTTCTGCTCCAGCTCTTCTATGCTGGTTTCCAGGTTGAGCACCCGCTCTTCAAGAGGTTTGAGCACCCGCGATTTTTCAATGATTACTTCCGAACGCAGCCGGCGCAGTTCTTTAGGTGAAAGTTTGAACTTAAATCCCTGGCCGTTGTTGAAACTTCCCTGGGTGTTCTGACCGCTCGCCGGTTGTTTCTTTTCCGGTGAAGAGGGCCAGCTTTCTGGCGCCGCTTCAGAAGGACGGTTCGGCTCCACCTTTTCTTCCTGCCAACCGACTTTTTTAAGGAAAGTTTCGTAATCTCCTTCAAAAACTGTGATTTCATTTCTCTGAAAAACCACCAGACGCTCAGCCAGGGCTTTCAGGAACATTTCGTTGTGGGTAACCATGACCACCGCCCCGTCAAAATTATCCAGGGCCGCCAGCAAGGCATCACAGGATTCCAGGTCCAGGTGGTTGGTGGGCTCGTCCAGGAGCAGGAGGTTAACCGGCGTGGCTAAAATTTTTCCCAAGAGAACACGACTTTTCTCCCCGCCAGAGAGAACTTTGATTGGCTTCAGAGCATCATCACCTTCAAACAGCAGCGTGCCGGCAATCTGTCTTACTCGGGCTGGTTCAAGCTGCGGGTTGGCGGCCGAAATTTCTTCCAAAACCGTGTTTTCGTTGTTCATCTCTTCAGCATAACTCTGCTCGTAGTAGCCGACAGAAACTGATTTGGGAAAGGTTATTTCCCCGGATTGAGGTTGAAGCATTCCGGCCATGAGCTTGAGCAGCGTGGTTTTACCCCGGCCGTTAGGGCCGATGACCATTACCCGGTCCCTGGCTCCGATGTGCAAGCTGAAGTTTTTTATCAGCGGTTTTTCGGGCTGATAGGCAAAAGTTACGTTATCCAGGCTCAGGGCGTACTTGTGGTGGAAGGGCTTTTCCAGAAAGGCAAACTCCATGTTCTTGATTTTCTCCAGCTTTTCCCTTTTCTCCATCTTCTCCAGGTATTTAAGCCGCGACTGCACCAGGCCCGCCAGGCGAGCTTTAGCCCGGAAACGGTTGATAAAAACCTCCATCTCCTTGCGCTTTCTTTCATCGTTCACCCTGGTTTTTTCGTAAATTTCTTCTTCCAGGGCAATCTGGTTGTAGTATTTTTCCGTATCACCTTCAATTTTCCGCACCTTGCGCCGGTGAAGACCCAGAATATGGGTAGCCACCCGGTCCATGAAGCTCCGGTCATGAGTGATGAGCATCAGTTCCCCTGGCCAGCTCAGCAGAAATTTTTCCAGCCAGCGGATGGAGGTGATGTCCAGGTAGTTGTTGGGCTCATCAAGAAGAAGCAGGTCATAATCAGAAAGCAGAAGCCGGGCTAAATTCAGCCTCACCTGATAACCGCCTGAAAGCTGGTAGGGACTTTTGTCAAAATCTTCGGGCGAAAAACCCAGGCCGGCCAGGACCTTTTCCACCCGCCAGTGCTGGTCTTTATCATGGTCATGCAGACCCCGGCTGGCTTCCTGGAGAACCGTGGGCATCTGGAAGTTCGGTTCCTGTTCTAAATAGCCAATGCGGTAATTTCTGGGGACAATAACCCGGCCTTCGTCCGGTTCTTCCAGACCGGCAATGATGCGGAAAAGGGTGGATTTGCCGTGCCCGTTTTTGCCTACCAGGCCGACTCTTTCCCCTTTATTTATCTTAAAGCTGATCTTTTCAAACAGGACCCGCTTGGCAAAACTTTTTGATAATTCTTCCACCGCAATCATTAGCTAAACTTTTCTCCGTCAGTTAAGATTGAGTTAAAAAAACACTGAAATTACTTTTGGCGCTAAGCTAAATAAAACTACACCTTACGAAATATGAAGCCGACAACTCAAAACTTTAAAACTGCCTGACCAACCGGCAAAAATTTACCTTCTTTAATAAGAGTAATATGATATCACGTTTCAGACGAATTTTCAGCCGCCTGCGCCCATTCCGGAAATAAATTTTTATTGACGGATGGGCAAGATTTTTCCATAATAAATCTGATTTTATACTGGAGCGGGTGTCGTGCCCATTGAAGTTGTGGTCATAGACGACGATAAAGTTACTTCTTCCCTGTTGAAAAAACTTCTGAGCGACCAGGGTTTCCAGGTGCATACGGCTTTTGACGGCGAAAGCGGGCTGCAACTGGTCCAGAGTATCAAACCGGCCCTGGTCATCTGCGACATGCTCTTGCCCAAAATGCATGGTGCGGACGTTTGTCAGAAAATCAAAAGCAACGAGGAACTTAAAAAAATCAAAGTGGTCATGATAACGGCTATCTACAAGGAGATTCTCATAAAAGCAGAAGCCAGACAGTGGGGTGCTGACCTCTTCCTGGAAAAGCCGGTCAAGGCCAGTGAGCTACTGAAATGGAATGAAAAAAACGTTGTCCAGCAAAAACCGGCGGAAATAGTCAACTTAGAAAAAATCAGCATTGAATCCATTGACGTGGATGATGTGGTGGCCCGCCTTAAAAAACTGGTGGACAATTAATAACTTTCCGTTTCCCTTGCCTGTTTTCTGAGCTGTTTAATTTTTCCAGACCTCTTTTTTGTCTTTTTATTTTCCCCTCTATTTGCCAGGCCCGAATACTTGGAAGGCAGATATGCTTTGCCCTGTCCCTGATAATGGGCAATTCCTTATCTGGTCATAAAAAGATTTTTGGCTCATCCGGCTATATTGGGGGTAAAAATGAG
>JBBIRN010000273.1:0-3021 GCA_037441785.1 Candidatus Aminicenantota bacterium
GAAAATAAAACTGAATGTGGAAGTGCCGGTGGGCAGCCAGGCCGAAGTCTACCTTCCGGTCTTCAAGCTGAGAAACCTGAAGCTCTACGAAAGCCAGGTTCTTCTCTGGGCTGACAACGAGCTCAAAAACAAGGCCGCTGGTGTTGATAGCCTGGAGCTTAAAGGCGGGAATTTCATCATCAGGGTTGGCTCCGGAAGCTATCATTTCATCCTGGAAGGAGAATGAAGTCAGCCGGAGCTTTTGATTACTCCAGACGAATAACTGAAGGATAGTTAGAACTCTCTGATAATCTGGCCAGCTGAGGTGTGGCCAGTTCTAAAATAGTGTTTTTAGGGAAGCGGCCAAAAGGCAATAAACGAAGAAGAAGAAGAAGAAGACAAGCCGGATAAGCACCAAAAAATAAAAAAAGAGTAAAGAAGTCAAGCTAAACGGAGTCCACAAAATAAAAGATTAACCAGATAAAATTCTCACCATAATGAAAGAAAGTTACTGAATTTACCGCTGCTGCAGTTAAAGAAGGCTCTGACCCGTAAAAGAACTGGACCAACTATTTTTGTACCTTTTTAAAATTTTAATTTTTGGTTGCCAAATTTGTGCTGAATTTGTTAAGTTTAATATCCAAACCTTAATCTTTGGAACCCAAAAAGGAAAAATCAAATGCCAAGCAAATTCAAAAACACAAAAAAAACGCTGTGGCCTGGCTATACCAGATGGTTATTTATTCTGGCTGCTTTCTGGGCTTTTATCTTCCCAGCCTTCAAGGCTGAAGCTCAGGTCATTCTGGTAAAGAACAACAGGAGTTCATACAAAATTGTACTGCCCGCCAGCCCATCTCCAGAAGAAAAACGGGCCGCCGACTTTCTGAACCAGCATCTTCAGAAAATCTCTGGACTAACGCTCCCGGTTATCTCTTCAGATAAACCAGAAGGCAAGCATCTGGTCATTATTCGTAAATCGTCCGAGCTGGAGCAACCGGATGACTTCCAGGTTTTTACTCGCAGTCATCGTCTGTACATCCTCGGCGGCCAGGGTAAGGGCTGTGTCTACGGGGTGGGTGAAATTTTAGAACGATATTTTGGCGTAAGATACTACAGCCCGGATTACGTGGTTATTCCCCGCTCCTCCACCCTGAAGGTTCCAGCCCTGGACCTTAAGGGCCATTCGCCAAACACCTACCGGAATGTAAACGGCCAGTTTTCTCAGGACCCTGATTACCGTGATTTTCACCGCCTCCATACCATAGATGACGTCTTTGCTCGAGGTTTCTATGTCCACACTTTTCAGAGACTTATTCCCTGGCAAGAATATTTCAAAGACCATCCGGAGTATTTTGCCTGGCTCAACGGCCAAAGGGTTATTGACCAGCTCTGTCCATCCAACCCCGAAGTGCAACAACTAATCATCAAGAAGCTGGAGCAGGAAATGAAAGCCCAGCCGGAAAAGAAAGTCTGGTCTGTCAGCCAGAACGATAACTTTTCTTACTGCCAGTGCGAGAACTGCCGGAAGATAATTGAAGAAGAAGGCAGTCCGTCCGGACCGATTCTCAGGTTAGTAAACGCTGTGGCTTCTCATTTTCCGGATAAAATAATTTCCACCCTGGCCTACCAGTTCAGCCGTCAGGCTCCCAAAATCACCCGACCGGCAGAAAACGTGCAGATAATGCTCTGCACCATTGAACTCAACCGGAGCAAACCCATCGCCGAAGACCCGACCAGCGCTTCTTTTGTTCAGGACCTCAAAGACTGGTCGCGGCTGACAAAAAACATTTATCTCTGGGATTACACCGTGAATTTTGCCCACAGCATCAGCCCTTTCCCTAATCTGCACACTCTCAAGCCCAACATTCAGCTCTTCGTCAAACACGGGGTGCGCCAGCATTTTCAGCAGACAAATACCGGCACCGGTCACGAATTTTCTGAGCTCAAATGCTACTTGCTGGCTAAATTGCTCTGGAACCCGGAAGAAGATGTAGACCGTCTGATTAAAGAATTTACCGACGGTTACTACGGGCCGGCCGCCCCCTGGATAAGGCGCTATATTTACCATATGCAATCTGAAATACTTAAAACCGGCGAATGGCTGGACATTTACGGACCGCCTAACAACCATCAGAATACCTTCCTGTCCGAAGAAAACATCCGGGCCTACAACGAATATTTCGACCGGGCCGAAGAAGCTGTAGCCAGCCAGCCTGACTATCTGCTTCATGTGCGGACGGTCAGGATGGCTCTCCAGTATGCTGAAATAGAAATCGCCAAAGCTGATATGTTCGGCCCGCGCGGCTTTTACGAAGAAGTAAACGGAGATTTTGTGCCCAAAAAACACCTGCTGGAGGCCCTGGAAAAATTCTACGATACTGCCATAAAGGCCAAGGCTGCTCCGGTTAACGAGTCCGGTTTAACCTGTGAAGAATATTACCGGCTGACCAAACGTTTCCTGGAAACTCAGGTTAAAGGTAACCTGGCTTTCAGGAAAAAAGTTACCGCCAACCCACCTCCGGCCACCAAGTACAGCGGCGGAAATCTAGCCCTGCTGACCAACGGTGTGCGCGGAGCCAATGATTTCAAGGTCCACTGGCTCGGCTGGGAAGGACAGAATTTTGAATTGCTGCTGGACCTGGAAAAGCCGGTGGAAGCCTCCGTCATTGAAATAAGCACCCTGTGGGACGCCAAAAGCTGGATACTACACCCGGTTTCTGTAAGCTGTTATGTTTCAAAGGACGGAACCAACTTTGAGCTTATCGGCACGCAAAAATACGAAGATGACCAGAAGAAGGCCGAAGTCAGCAAAATCTGGAGTTTTCCGGTGAGCGGCCAGTCGTTCAGGTGGGTAAAATTTGAAGTTCAGGGCACGCTCCAGCTTTATGATTGGCATCCTTCGGTCGGCGGCAAATCCTGGGTCTTTGTAGATGAGATTGTCGTGCGCTAAAATTCTTGGGCGTCGCTTGCTCTGATGCTTTGTATATTAGCCAATAATCTTTGGCCTTTTTTCTTTTTTCTCATTTTTATTTTCTTATTCCT
>JBBIRN010000274.1:0-3005 GCA_037441785.1 Candidatus Aminicenantota bacterium
GTTGGTTAAGGTCTTCTCTTCCAGAAGTTCTTTTATGCGGAGAATGATCAGGACATCTTTTTGCCGGTAAATTGGCTGGCCCGAAGCGGTTTGGCCGGCGAAAAACAGAGGAAATTCAGCTTCCCAGACCTTCAGGGTTTCGGGCGTAATTTTAAGCAAACGGCAGACCTCTTCAGCCGTAAAAACCAGCTTTTTGTTGATGACAGTTCTCAGGTCTGCGTTTTTTTTAATCTCAGTCATAAGCGAACTTCAGCCAAACATTAACATTTAACCTGGTTATCGTCAAGAATTCTTAAAAGGTTCATAATGGCACATTTATTCTAACCCTGGCCCAGGACCTCTCTGCCCGCTGAACTACAACGGTCGTTTTTTCTTCAGGTCGTATCTTTCTCCGTCCAGCAGCACATGCATGGTCATACCCCTGATGGAAAGGGCCCGGTCGTTTCGGACATTGACCTCCGCTTTGCTGGGGTCATAGATGATGACGTTTTTCTCGCCGAGGACCACAAAAGTCTGGTCCGGGTTGACGATGATGGCTGTGGATTCATCTATTCCCACCCCCACCAGTTCCCGATGACCAGCTATCACGCTGATGAGGCGGTTATGCCTTTTCCGGGTGGCAAAATGCTGGTCAATAATAGCTGTCTTGATGAAGCCCAGACCACGACTGAGAATTACGTTTCAGGATTCAATGGTTTCAAACTCATGGCCTTCTTCCGGTTTCCTTACTTCATCGCCGGTAATCATCAGCTCGCTCATGACCGCGGCTCCGGCGCTGGTGCCACCGATGACTGCTCCCTGTTCGTAAAGCTGTTTAATCATCTGGTGGATGGGGGTGTCCAGGATGGCTTCGGTAATCCTGGTTTGAACTCCGCCGGAGAAAAAGATACCACCGCTGTCAGCCAGCAACCTGGCGTTGGGATATTTTTCTGCTTCAGCCCGGGTGAAGTTGTAATAGACCACGTCTTTGGCGCCCAGGTTTTTAAACTCTTCCACCAAGTTCCTTCCTGTCTCCTCCGGGGTGGCACTGGCCATGGGCAGGACGACAATACGTCCGCTGTTCACCCGGCTGGCCATGTCTACAAACCTTTTCATCATGGATTCCGGCCGGTCGCCGCCGCCTATGATAAATAAATAGCCCTTTGGGGCTGCTTGAGCTTGAAAGGCAGAAGCGCTAAAAGCAACCAAGATGAACAAAAGAACGGAAAAGACCTTAATGTTTTTAGCGGGGCTGCGGTGTAGTTTCATTACCTAACTCCTTTCAGGTTTTAGCCACAGTGTCTATCTTTAGCTGGCCATAATTTTGACCAGCGAAACCTGATAACATAATATATCAAAAAATTGCTCTCTGGTTTATTTATTTTTTGCTCAGGCGGTTTAGCTTTAAAGGCGAGGTAAAAGCCAGAGTTAGGCAGAAAAAAGAGAGAATTGATTTTGAGTCCTCAGGGGGGCGGTAATTTTTTTGTGGAAACTTAAAAAAACAAGTTAATCCTGCCCGAAAGAGTTGACCGCTTGAAACTTTCAATCACCTGGCCTTATTTTCCCATCTGGTATTTCCCGCCAGGAGTTCGAGGCCCTTTCGGGCTGAACTGTGTCAAAAACTATTGTGCCTGTAAAAATCTGAAATTAAATAATATAATAAAAATGATTTTAGACTTGTAGTGTGCCCATGAAAAAAGAGCAAAAGAAAGAGCCGTCCCATGTGCCCCTGGCTGAACGCCTGCGGCCGCAGAGTTTTGACCGTTTTTATGGCCAGGAACACCTGCTCGGCCCGGGCAAGATTCTCAGCCAGTTGATTGAATCAGGGCATCTGGTGTCCATCATCTTCTGGGGACCGCCAGGCTCCGGAAAAACGACACTGGGCATGATGCTGGCCCGGCATTTTGACCTGCCCTGGATGTTTTTTAGCGCGGTTCTTTCCAGCATCAAAGAAATTAAAGAAGTTATGGCTCAGGCTGAGCAGCAAAAAAAGCTCTACGGCAAGCCACTGGTTATCTTTATAGACGAGATACACCGGTTCAACAAAGCCCAGCAAGCAGCTTTTCTGCCCTACGTGGAAAAAGGAGATATAATTCTTTTTGGCTCCACCACGGAAAACCCTTCTTTTGAAGTCATCGCTCCGCTGCTTTCCAGAACCAAAGTCCTGGTCCTCAAGCCGCTGGATGAACAGGCTCTAAGGAAAATAATCCAGGATGCTCTGACCGATGAAGTTAACGGCCTGGGGAAATTACATCTGACTATTAGTGCGGAAGCCGAGAAATTGCTCTTAGACCAATCCAACGGTGATGCCCGCCGCATCCTTAACGCCTTAGAAATTGCCGCCAGTTTAGCCCAGGGCCCGGAGATAACGGCCGCGGAAGTGGAAGAAGCCCTGCAAAAAAGGATTCTACTCTACGATAAAAGCGGGGAAGAACACTTCAACCTTATTTCTGCCCTGCACAAAAGCCTGAGAAACTCAGATGTGGATGCCTCCCTCTACTGGCTGGCCCGGATGCTCTATGCCGGAGAAGACCCGCTTTACATCGCTCGCCGGCTGGTCAGGTTTGCGGCTGAAGACATCGGGCTGGCTGACCCGCAGGCTCTGGCCATCGCCCTTCAGGCCAAAGAAGCCTTTGATTTTCTCGGCTCGCCGGAAGGGGAACTGGCTCTGGCCGAAGCCGTGATTTATCTGGCTTCCGCTCCCAAGAGCAACCGGGTTTATGTGGCCTTCAACCAGGCCATGAAAGATGTGGAAGAGAGCCCTTACGAGCCGGTACCTCTTCATATCCGAAACCCAGTCACGCCCTTGATGAAGGAAATTGGCTACGGCCAGGAATATCAGTATGCGCACGACCATCCGTTATCAACCACTGATATGGAGACATTTCCGGAGAGATTAAAAGGCCGAAAATATTACCAGCCGGGCAACCTGGGCCTGGAGAAAGAAATCAAAAAAAGGATAGAATGGTGGGAAGCCTTGAAGGAAAAAATCCGGCGGGAAAAGAACTCTCAGTAGTATTTTTGTT
>JBBIRN010000275.1:0-2927 GCA_037441785.1 Candidatus Aminicenantota bacterium
TTCGACTAACCTTTTACGGGAAAGGAAGTGAGGCCAGCTTTGACGAGCGTAGAAAAAGCCGGGTCAACCAGAACTTTCAAAAAATTTGAGGCTTTCTACGATTACCTTGAGCACCTGCTCAGAGATGATGGCTATGTCCTGGTGGAGACCTGCCCTCTGGTTGAGGAAGACAGGCAGAAGAAAGAATTTTCCTATGAAGAGTTGAGAGTTACTTTCACCAAGGATAAGGGCCGATGAAGCAGGATAAAAGCAAACGGCACCAGGTTCGTGAGGGAACCAAAGCCTATGTCAGAGAGGAAGAATCACTCCGCCTGACCAGCCAGAAGATTAAAATATTTGACCTGGACTGGCTGCGTCTCAACTGGAACATTGATGCTGCTCCTTCTTCTCTTCTTCTTTCCTACGAACGTTACTTGCCAGAAGCTTACAGTAAGATTGAATCTTACCTGAGAGCCAGCCGTATTCTGGAAAAGCTGGAAGATGTAGTGCAGGGTGATAGCCGGGGAGATGAACCTCAGTTTAAAAGGTTGTTTCGGGCCAGGAAGTTTTTCAATTCCGAGCTCATCTATTTTCTGGCTTCCACGGACAGCAGTGAGGAAAACCTCGGTCATTCTCGCTTTGTGGCTGCTTACACTGTTTACCTGGCTCAGGCTGCGGGTATAAACAACCGGAGATACCTGGCTGATATTGAACGCGGAGCTCTGCTCCATGACTTGGGGAAAATCGGCATTCCGGAAAGTATTCTGCAGAAAGAGGGGCCTCTTACTTCCGAAGAAATGGAAATCATAAAATACCATCCTCTGATTGGCTTTGCCATGATTGAGGAGTTCAGCTTCCTGCAGGGGGCGGCGGAAATCGTGCTTTTCCACCACGAAAGGTACGATGGCTCTGGCTATCCCTTTGGCCTGGAGGGGGCCGAAATTCCTCTGAGTGCCAGGCTTTTCGCCCTGGCGGACACGCTTGATGCCATTACTTCTAACCGACCTTACCGGCAGGGCCGCAGTTTTGAAGAAGCTTTGCAAGAAATTGAAAAGTGTCGCGGTTCCCAGTTTGACCCGGAACTGGTTGATCTCATGCTTAACCTGCCGGTAGAAAAATGGCAAAAAATAAAAGAAAAAGTACTGGCTTCTCTTAAACAACCGATTATTAATTGAAATCCCTTTCTTTTCCCTGTTCTTTCTTCAACCCTTTTTCAGAACAGGGCATATCCTACTAAAATAGTAGGAATTGCTGGGCGGCCATTTTTCTAAGCTGCCCGGCTTTAAACCTCAAAGCCTGCCGGCAAAGAGGGCTTGCTTAAAATAAAGAAAAAGACCACACCCACTGGCTGGTAAATCAAGTTTTGGCTGGCCTCTGGTTTATTCTTTGCGGCTCTGGGCTTTTTGTTTCTCTTTAAAATAAGTTTTGGGGTCCACCAGGATTTCGCGGGGTTTGGCGCCTTCTGGCGGGCCAATTATTCCCTCGCGCTCCATCTGGTCGATTATCCGTGAAGCGCGGGCATAGCCCAGTTTCAGCTTGCGCTGGAGGAAAGAGGCAGAGGCCTGACCGGTGGCCAGCACCAGCTCCACGGCTTTATCAAACAGCTCATCTTTTTCGCCCAGGTCTTCGTCAAGAGAATAATCACCCGTCTGCTTGAGAATCTGGACGATTCGGTCATCGTATTCCGGGCTGCCCTGTTCCCGCACAAACTTGACCAGTCTTTGCACTTCAGGAATGGAAACGTAAGCACAGTGCAGACGGATGAGATGAGGGTAATTCGGAGGCATGAAGAGCATGTCTCCCAGACCGAGAAGCTTTTCCGCGCCCACTGTGTCAATGATGACCCTGGAATCCACTTTGGAGGGGACACGGAAGGCGATGCGGCTGTTAAAGTTGTTCTTGATGGTTCCAGTAATAACGTCAATGGACGGCCGCTGGGTGGCCATCACCAGGTGAATGCCCACGGCCCGAGCCAGCTGGGCTAAACGACCGATGCAGTATTCCACATCCTGGGCGCTGGTCATCATCAATTCAGCCAGCTCATCAATGATGATGACGATGTAAGGCAGGGGTTTTAATTTCTGCTGTTCTTCCTCACTCAGCTTGCCTTTTTTCTGAGCCAGAAGCGAACGGACTTGCTGGTTGTACTGTTCAATGTTTCGTACCTTCATCTGGCCGAGCTGCTTAAGTCTTTCTTCCATTTTTTTGACGGCGTCCATCAGGATGATGCCGGCTTTTTTAGCGTCGTTTACCACCGGTGCCAGCAGGTGGGGGATACCCTCATAAAGGGAAAATTCCAGCCTCTTCGGGTCAATGAGGATGAGCTTAACTTCATCCGGGGTGGCTTTGTAAAGTATGCTGGCAATAAGGGCATTCAGGGCCACGCTTTTACCGGTGCCCGTCGCACCGGCAATCAGCAGGTGAGGCATGATGGCCAGGTCTGTGACGTAAACATCGCCGTGTACCGTCTTGCCCAGAGCAAAGGTCAGTTTTGAGGGTGAGTTCTGGAATTTTTCGGACTGGATGATGTCCCGCAGCTTGATGATTTCTCTTTTGTTGTTGGGGATTTCTATGCCCAGAGATGATTTTCCGGGGATACGCTGGATGCGGACTGATTCCGCTTCCAGAGCCAGGGACAGCTCCTCACTGAGGCTGGCTACCTGGCTGACCTTGATGCCGGCGTCGGGGAAAAATTCATAGGTAGTGATGACCGGGCCCGGGTGGTATTCTCTGACTTCACCGGAAACCTTGAATTCCCGGAGTTTTTCTTCTATCCGTCTCTTTTTCTCAAAAAGCTCGTTGCGGTCAATTTTTTCGCTCGGTTTTCCTGGGTCAAGCAGACTGAAGGGTGGGAAGCGATAATCGCCGGATTTCCTGAGGTCAGGAAGGAGCAGGCTCTGGGCTTCTTCCTCTTCCGGCCGGCGAGGTGGTTCAAAACCAACAGCCGG
>JBBIRN010000276.1:0-2923 GCA_037441785.1 Candidatus Aminicenantota bacterium
GGAAAAGAACTTGATTAACGGCCGAGGACCAGAGATAAAAATAAAAACAAATTTTAAGGAGAGAAAGAATGAAAAAATTTGCTTTGTTCCTAACCTTAAGCCTGCTCCTCAGCACCGTCACAGCTTTGGCCCAGCCCGCAGGGAAAAAATGGGAATTCGGCCTGAGCTTTTCCTACACCAATTACAAATTCAGTGGCAGCTCCGAGACAAACTATTTACTCAACATTCCTATCAGAGCTGGCTATTTTATCTGGAAAGGTCTGGAGATAGAACCCGAATTCACCCTGACTAAATTCAAGGGTAGCGACACGGGTTATATTTTTAGTACCAACTTCTCCTATAACTTTAAGACCAATAGCTCGCTCAGACCTTATGTTCTGGTGGGGATTGGCTTCGGCAATGGGGTACCCCTGGCCAACCTGGTTGAAGGTGATTCTGAGGTTAAGGCCATGGTCATCAACGCCGGAGCCGGAATTAAATACCTGATTGGCAGCTCAGGAGCCTTGCGCCTGGAATACCGCTACACTCATGACCGGCTGTCTTATTCTGATGTTTCAGAGAAAGATAACCTTAACCTGCACCAGTTATTGATGGGCATTTCTTTGTTCTTTTAGGTTCCAAAGTCCTCAAGGCCCGGCCTTAAATCCTGGCTGATAAATTATTTGGCTTTTACCTGTTTGTTCATTACCCAAAAGATGAATAAACAGGATCAAACAGGTGCTATTTGCCGAATAATAATTTCCTGCCTGGTTAAATACCTTTGCAGCAGTTCAAATTCCTTGGACCGAATACTCAAACAAAAATTGGCCGATATCAAAAAATTACCTCACTATTTTAGACCGCTCCATATATTGACCAGGAAGGCTAATTGTGCTTAAAATATCTTCTGCCGCCGGGGTGGCGGAATTGGTAGACGCAAGGGACTTAAAATCCCTCGGGGTGTAAACTCCGTGCCGGTTCGAGTCCGGCCCTCGGCACTCTTTTCTATCTGCTTCTAAGGTAAATTTTAAATTTCTGAATTTGGTCGGTTTTTCTAATCGGCTCATCATAGGCCATTTCCTCAAACCAAAATAGCTTTCCCAAATTGAATTTGGTTTAGCCCTATTCACCAGGCCTTATAATCTTAGCCAGCTAACTTTATTGACTTGCCGATTGTTTGGTCTATACTGAAAACCTAATAAAATGGAAGTAATCAAGGTCAAAAATTTAGTCAAAAAATATAACGGATTAACTGCCGTTGACCATATCAGCTTCTCCGTGGAAAAGGGGGAAATTTTTGGTTTTCTTGGACCCAACGGCGCCGGCAAAACCACCACCATCAACATCTTGGCCACCCTTTTAGCTCCGACAGAAGGCGAAGTTTATGTCAACAATTTTAACATCTTAACTCAGAAGGACCAGGTCCGAAAATCAATCGGGCTGGTGTTTCAGGACCCTTCACTGGACGACCGGCTGACCGCCGAAGAAAACCTTTACTTCCATGCCCGGCTCTATCAGGTTCCGGCTGATGAGTACAAAAAAAGAATGGTAGAAGTTCTTGCTCTGGTTGATCTTCTGGACCGAAGAAAAGATATGGTCAAGACCTTTTCTGGTGGGATGAAACGCCGCCTGGAAATTGCCCGGGGGCTGATTCATCACCCGGCCATTCTTTTCCTGGATGAGCCAACTCTCGGACTTGACCCCCAGACCAGGGCTCATCTCTGGGATTATATTATCAGGTTAAAGCAGGAAAAGCAGATGACCATTTTTATGACCACCCATTATATGAATGAAGCCGAATACTGCGACCGCCTGGTTATCATTGATTACGGGAAAATTGTAGCTTTTGATACCCCGGCTAATCTAAAAAAGGCAGTGGGCGGTGATATCATCATTCTGGAAAGTCCACAACCGCAACAGCTCAAACAGGAAATAAAACAAAAATATGGACTGGAAGCCAAAGAAGAAAACGGAGCCATAACCATTGAAATAAGTAACGGGAAAACTTTTCTTCCCCGGCTTTTTGATGAATTGACCACGAAGGTCACATCAGTTTCTCTAAGAGAACCAACTCTGGATGATGTCTTCCTTCATCTAACGGGACGTAAAATAAGAGATGAGGAAGCCTCTCCCTTAGAACGGATGCGCCAGCATCGCTTTCATCACCGGCGATAAAGGTAAACGGTAAAGGCCCTGAAGGAGCGGAGGTTTTAAGAATGGAGTTTAAAAGAACAATGCAGGCCGCTGGAGCCATCTGGCAACGGGAGTTCATCCGTTACTGGCGTGACAAAACCAGGATTGCTTCCACCCTCATTCAACCGCTGATGTTTTTAGTTATATTTGGCACAGGTCTGAGAAGCTCGCTGGCCGGCCGCAATTTTGGCATGGATTTCGTCCAGTTTATGTATCCCGGCATTATTGCCATGAGCATAATGAGCGTGTCTTTTTTCTCTACCATTTCCACCGTCTGGGACCGCGAATTCGGTTTTCTTAAAGAAATCCTGGTGGCCCCAATTTCCCGGGTTTCCATCACTCTGGGGAAAATTTTAGGCGCCGCTACCATTGCCACCATTCAGGGTTTTTTGCTACTGGTCCTGGCCCCTCTTCTTAAAGTTAGACTCCATCCATGGCTTTTTCCCTACCTTTTGTTGTTTATGATTTTGGTTTCTTTTTCCATTGCCAGCCTGGGGTTGCTTATCGCTTCTCTGATGAAAACTACCGAGAGCTTTGGCCTTTTGATGCAGCTTCTTATCTTCCCTATGTTTTTTATTTCTGGAGCCTTTTTCCCCCTGACCAGTGTGCCCTGGTGGATGAAATGGCTGGCCGCCGTTAATCCCCTGAGTTATGGAGTGGATGGCCTGAGGCAGATCATGCTCAGCCGTCAGGTTCCCTCAGAACTTCTGAATCGCTTGTCCCTACACTTTATTCCTTTTGACGCCTTATT
>JBBIRN010000277.1:0-2922 GCA_037441785.1 Candidatus Aminicenantota bacterium
GGCTGGATTATCTGCTTTTATTTCTTTTATATTTTTCATTTAATTTATGGAGAAAAGTTTTTTCAAAACTGTATCTCCTTTCCATCTAAATAAACAACAAGCCCCACGCAGATTACCCGAAAAGAACCAAGCCTCAGATTCATTATCCCTGCCAGGTTTATCTTAATCAATTTAATCGATTTCCACGAATTTCAATCCCAGAAGCTGGCAAAAGCCTTCCAGAGCCCCAGTGTGATCACCATAGGTCATGACCTGATGATGGCCAAAGCTCAGTTTGTGCACTTGCCTGGCATTTTTAACTTCTACTCCAATGGTTATCCGGCAATGAGTGGTATCTTCTGTCCAGCGGGTCAGGCCTTTAGTCACCAGTATCTTGTCCAGGTCCCAGTGCAGGCCGGCGATGGTTACTAGCTCATTCTCTTTTAAGTCCACATAAGGCGTAAGCCCTTTGCCCGTGGCATGAAAATCACGGAGCTTTGGCCGGCAGGCTGGATTTCCCAGAGAAAGGGGCACCAGGTCGTGGTTGATGGTGATGATGTTATTTTCTAAATCTTCGTGAGTGGCGTTGGCATCCAGGTTGCCCATCAAAACTGGCGCTTCGGAGGCTCCCTGAAGAGCGGCGGCCATCAGCAAGGCCGGCAGGTCTCCTTCACAGGCAGCTATAATTCCTTCCTCTATTAATTTAGAGAAGGTGAAACAGGGAACGTATTCCACATCCGGTAGCCAGGCGCAATCCATGGTCAGGGCATTGGCCCTGTGTTCTTCAAGCAGCTGATGAATTCCCAGATAAATGCGGGCATATAACGGCAGTTTATTTTCCCGGCCATCCAGAATTTCATAGCTCCGCTTCCATTCCTCTGCCAGTTTTTCGGCCGCGGCAGCCGGCACGTTTTCTATGGCTTTAATGTAATCTTGGTTATCTAAAAAAATTATTTCCAGGCCAAATCGTTTTTTCAGGTCGTCAAAATCAAAGCATTTATTAGAGGTAACGACGCTGTGAGAAGGGAATTCTCCAATGTATAGCGCCCGGAGGGTAGTTATTTTCTTCCAGGCCCTTATGGCCCCGAGGGCGGCTTTTAAGTCTTCAGCTCCGGCAGAATAAAAGTACTTTGGCTCAAAAAATTTTTCCAGCCGGAACTTGGAAAGCCTTCCGAACCAGGAATAACCCCAGGCATCCCATTCTGCCATGATTGGCTTTCCGAAGGCACTCAGCTTTTGCAAAATCTCATCGGGCACAAACAGATCGCCTGTTTCTCCGATGATAAAAAAATCCACCTCGGGCGGAATTTTTTGCAGGTCTTCACTGGACTTAACTTTAAGCGGCGGGGCGACTTCTACCAGCCCTTTTTTCTCCAGGGCGGCCAGGCTTAAATCCTCAGGAGGGATTTCTTTTTCTCTAATGACTTCTCTGGGTTTTCTTGTTCCTTTAACCCAGGCCTCGGCGGCCATGACCGGCTTTTTAAGCCAGAGTTCATACATGCTTTCAAACAACAGAGGCTGAGCTTTTAGTTTCATCTGCTTTCTCCTTTTATAAAAATCTGGTTTAATTTTTTCCCTCAGTTAAGAAATTATCTTTTTTCAACTTTTCTACCAATTCTTGGAAGAAAGGACTGGCCTGCTGAAAGAAGCGCCGATAAGAATGGCAAAGATAACTTTTTTCTGGCTCAGGCCAGTAACCTCTTTCCTTCGGACAGCCGCCCCGGCCATAAGGAAGCCATTCGCATTTTTTACATTCTTCGGGCAGAAGAGATTTCCGTTTGCCAAATTTTCTCTGGGTAGCAGAGTTAAGCATATCAACCAGGCGCTTTTCTTTTATGTTTCCCAGCTTCCACTCGGGCTGAACGTAAAAATCGCAGGAATAGACATCGCCGTTGTGTTCAACCACCACATAGTCGCCGCATTCTTTATGCAGAGTGCAGTCGGGTGGAGTCAAACCGGCGAAAGCAAAAAGAAGGGATTCAAACTCGCGGATGTAGGTTGATGGCCGGCCATCACGAAAGTCGGCCTTCCAGAGCTCAAACAACTTTAACAAAAAGTCGCCGTACTCCTCAGGCGGGGCAGAAAAGCTGGCTGGCTTTCGCGGGTTTTCCGGGTCAGGCTCAAGGCAGGGAATGAACTGCATGTAGGTAAGCCCCAGGCTTTTTAGGAATTCATATATTTCTTCCGGAAACCTGACGGAATAATCGTTGACGACTACCAGGGCATTAGTGGCTACCCCAGAGTCAAGAAGTAATTTGGCAGCCTCTACCACTTTTGACCATGAGCCCTGGCCGTTGGCGTGGCGGCGGTAGCGGTCATGAATATGTTCAGGCCCGTCCAGGCTCAGTCCAACCAGGAAGTTGCTGGTGCGGAAGAATTGGGCCCAGTCCTTATTTATCAAAAGTCCGTTGGTCTGAAAGCCGTTGCTCACCGACTTCTGATCTCCATATTTCTGCTGGAAATAAACCGCCTGTCTGAAAAAATCAAGACCCATAAGAGTTGGTTCTCCGCCCTGCCAGCCAAAATAGATTTCAGGTCCTGACTGAGACATCGCCTGTCTGATGGTTTCTTCCAGGATTTCCAGGCTCATCCGGTGGAGGTGAGTTTCGGGAAACAGCTCACTTTTCTTTAGATAAAAACAATAATGACAGTGCAGGTTACAATCAGGTCCGGCTGGTTTAATTAACAGGCTGGTTAGTTTTTTTCTGTTGGGGAGGCCTGTTTTGGTCATTTAAGGAACCTGGTTTTTTTCGATTTAATTTTCTTCCATATTGTATTCATTTGTAAACGGAAATAATAGCCAGAAAATAATAGCCAGAATAAATTTCAGGTCGGAATTGGATGAAAGCTAAATTCTGTTAAGGCTTGAACTTCAGCAAGCTCAGCTCAGGAAATAAACACGGGACCCTAATAGCACACAGTGTTAATCCTAGACTGTTGGTC
>JBBIRN010000278.1:0-2922 GCA_037441785.1 Candidatus Aminicenantota bacterium
TACCAGGGTAGCTTCGGTATAGCGTGGCGGCGGCTGGGTAAAATTCTGCTTGCTCTGGATGTCCACCAGCGTCAGGTTTTCTCCTTCGCGGGCTACCGGCAGAAGCCCGGCTGGTTCTTTCTCTTCTTCAGGCGTTTCTTTTTCTGCTTTCCCGTTTTCAAAACTCAGGTGCTGCTCTTCATAGAGTACCAGATAACCCTTAAACTTAATCACTTCACCCTTAGCCACAAAACCGTACCGGCCGACGCTGATGTCAAACTGGGTTTCTTCTACTTCAGCCGGTTTCATCTGCGAAGCCAGAAACCTGTTCCAGATTAAGCGATAAAGGTCATACTCATCTTTTTTCAGATAGGGCTTGACTTTTTCCGGCGGCAGGTCCAGATGGGCTGGCCTGATGGCTTCATGAGCTTCCTGCGCTGTTTTCCTGGATTTAAAGATGTTTGGTTTTTCCGGGACATACTCCGGCCCATAATGTTCTTCTATAAATTTTTTCGCCGCCTGCCTAGCCACCTCCGCAATCCGCACGGAATCGGTTCTCATGTAAGTTATCAAGCCTACAGGTCCCAGCTCACCCAGTTCAAGTCCTTCGTAGAGTCTCTGCGCTACGGACATGGTTTTTTTGACCGGAAACTTCAGCAGCCGATAAGCATCCTGCTGCAGAGTGGAAGTGATGTAAGGGGCCGGTGGGTTCTTTTTTTTGGCCCGGACCTGAATTTTCTTCAGGACAAACGGTTCTTTTCGGCAGGTTTCCAAGATTTCCTGGGCCTGTTTTTCGTCTTTGACCTTGCTTTTTTTGCCATCTATGGTGACCAGGCTGGCCCGGAACTCAGGAGGGTTTTCTGCCCGCAAGATGGCAGAGATGGTCCAGTATTCTTCCGGCTTGAAATTCTTGATTTCATTTTCCCGGTCGCAGATTAGCCTCAAAGCTACCGTCTGCACCCGGCCAGCACTCAGCCCCCGGCCAATCTTTTTCCACAATAATGGACTTATAAGATAGCCAACCAGCCGGTCCAGAATGCGCCTGGTCTGTTGGGCGTTGATTTTGTTCTGGTCCAGAGGACCGAGTTTGGAGAAAGCTTCTTTAATGGCTTGCTCAGTTATTTCATGGAAAACCGCCCGGTAAATATGCGGATTTTCCTTTTCCAGAAGCTGGCTGATATGCCAGGAAATGGCCTCGCCTTCCCGGTCAGGGTCAGCAGCCAGAATAACTTTATCACATTCTGCCGCCAGTTTCTTTAGCTCAGCCACCAGCTTCCGTCTCTCCGGGATTACCTGGTAAGTGGGCTGGAAGTTGTTTTTCACATCCACTCCCAGCTTGCTCTTGGGCAGGTCGCAGACATGCCCCATGGAGGCCTTGACCAGATAGTTGGAGCCGAGATAACGGTTTACTGTCTTGGCTTTAGCTGGTGACTCAACGATGACTAACGCTTTACCCAATCTTCATCTCCTGCGAAATAATCTTCCGGCCTCCTGGACCACCAGCTCCTTCATCTCCAGAGCCAGCAGAACAGTCAGCAGTTTGGCCACCGGCATCTGAATTTTATCAGATAGCTCGTCTATATGAATGAGTGATTTTTCTGGCAAAGCTTCAAAAACCATTTTTTCCTGGCCATCTAAGTCTATTTTTTTCTGACTTTTCGCCTCCAGAAGGCTCAGGGCCGCCTCTTTCCAGGGCGATGGTAGTTCATTTATCACATCCGTGGCCGTTTCCACCAGTTTAGCTCCGTTTTTTATCAAAAAATTAGTTCCTCCACTCAATTCGGAGGTCACCGGTCCGGGCAGGGCCACCACTTCCCGGCCAGCGTCCAGGGCCAGCCTGGCGGTAATCAGGGCGCCACTTTTACGACTGGCTTCCACCACCAGACAAGCCAGCGACAGGCCACTTATTATACGGTTGCGCAGGGGAAAATGGTAGCTGGACGGTCCTGAGGCTAACGGAAACTCACTGACCAGAGCCCCGTTTTCCCCAATTTTTTCGGCCAGCATCCGGTTTTCCCCGGGATAAATAACTTCTAACCCTGAACCTAACACGGCTACCGTTCTTCCAGCACGGAGAGCGCCCCGGTGGGCGCAGGTATCTATGCCTCTGGCCAGCCCGCTGACCACCACCAGACCCGCGGCCGCCAGGTCTTCAGCCAGCTTTTCTGCCATCAACCGGCCGTAGCCCGAAGGCTTCCTGGAGCCGACCACAGCTACTGAGGCCCAGTTCAAAATCTCAGTCCGGCCTTTCACGTAAAGAATTAGTGGTGGCTCTATGGTTTCTCTGAGAGCTGCGGGGTAGCCAGGGTCGTCTGTAGTCAGAAGAGTATACTCTTTTTTTTCAACCTTCTCAAGTTCCCGGAGAGCATCCTCCAGGAGCTTGCCTGACAAAACTCTGGCCTTTAACCGCTCGCTCAGGTCCAGCGATTCCAGCCAGGCCCGGTCTGGCTGAAACAGCTTCTCGGGCGAGTCAAAAAAGGTCAGCGCCTTCCGGGCGGAAATTAAACCTTCGGTAACCAGAAAATTAAGGGCTATCCAGCCTAATTTTTTGTTTTCTTCCTTCACTTCTCACAGTAAACCGAGGGCAAAGCTAACACCGGCACCGTGGCGTAAGAAATGACTTTTTCTGTCGTGCTGCCCAGGAAAAACCTCTCTATGGGAGAAACACAGGTGGACATGAGAATCAGGTCCATTTTGTTTTTGGCCGCATAGGCCACAATTCCCGCGGCGGCGTTGAGGTCACGCACAACTACTTCTTTGACCTGAAATTGCTGTTTGCGCTTCTGGCGGTTCTTCAGTCTTTCCAGAGCTTGGTCCATCATTTTTTTGATTTCTTCTGGTGAAAACTTGAAATCATAAAGTTCCAGTACGTAGATAAGAGTCAGGTCTGCCTGCAGAGTAGAAGCCATCATCCAGGCGTAATCTCTTTCTTTTTCTTCCTTG
>JBBIRN010000279.1:0-2899 GCA_037441785.1 Candidatus Aminicenantota bacterium
ACCTTCAGGATAGAACAGGGCGTTCAGCAGGAACTTGTAGGTGCCGTGGCTCTGGGCTCGGTGCTGCGCCCGGATGCCAATAAGAGCCATGTGACCCTTTTTCAGCCTGACATCCACGACCGCTGACTTGCGCGCCAGGTAATCTTCGCCGAGCAGCCAGCCGCTTAGCAGAATATTATCTTCCGGATAATAAGCCACAACCTTTCTATCCCAGTCCACGGGCGGTGTCCAGGTGTCAAAAGCCAGGCTGCCGGAAAAAACAGCCGCCACCTCTTCATCAAGACCATAACCCAGAGGTGTAGTGTTATCCACCTTGAGTCTTAAAATAGAGGTCGGGCAGAAGAACTTGGTCCGGTCCACCCCGCTCAGGGCATTCCTGGCCGGAGCCCCCAGCTCTCTGGTAGCCAGTTCACTGGCCTGGTTCAGAGTGATAAGCATTCCGCCTTCTTCCACAAAGGCCTTCAGAGCCTCAAGGCCTTCTTTTTCAATGCCACCTTCATACTCCGGTGGGGTACTGCCGGGTCTGAAGAAGCGCGCAAATTCGGACTGCTGTCCCGGACGTCCGCTCTTGATAATATCAACGTTTTCGCTGGCAAATATGATCACATCAAACTTGGCTCTAAGGTTGACCTTCTTTTCGGCTGCGCCTTTAGCTTCTTTGGTTTCTTTCGCTTCTTTAGCCGGTTTGAAATCATTGTTATGGAGAATGGTGTAAGTTATACCCAGGTCGTCCAGCATGTACCTGGTCCAGCCTTCATCCATGTTGCCGCGCCATGACTGATAGATGGCAATCCGCGGGAATTTGACCGCTGCCAGCTCCAAACCAGAAACATCCGCCAGTCCTTTTACCGGCACAGGCCATTTCTGCAGCAGATTCTCCAGAACTTTCCTGGTCTCAGCTGAATTTTTAAACACAAAAGTTCCGGCCGGCAAAGTCCCGTCGGCAGTCTTTATGGCTGCTTTTGCCCTCCAGCCTTCAGCTTTATTCTTTAGCAGAGCAAAAGCCACGGCATAAGAAGCGTTAAGCCTGGGGTCAAGCGCCAGATAGGCTGAACCTGGAAGAGAAGATTTTGGGTATTCAACTTTTTCCACTTTCAGCAGGGGCACCTCAAACGGCTTATCTATTTGATCGCACCTGACACCCATCTGCAGAGGCAGAGTCCAGGCCGCGTTGTCATAAGGCGGTATGGGTGGCCCACCGGGATACTGCCTGAGGTCCGGGTATTTTTGTTTTTCCAGCAAAGCCCAGGCATAAGCTTTATAAGGCTGGGCCAGAAGCACCACATAAGAGCCCGCTGGATAATACCTGCCGTCAGCAATAAAGTCTTTGGTAGCCTGATGGACCTCAACTCCACCGAACTGCAGGATTTCAATCATTCTCAGAGCCGTCAGCGGGTCAGCCTGTTCTTTAGAAATGACAAAAGCGAACGGTTGATTCTTGTCGCGGACCTCTATGCTCTGCTTAGACATCAGGTAGGAATTGAACAGAAAATCTTCCCGGTAAATCCAGGCCGTTTTAACCAGGCTTTTGGAAAGAGTTAATTCGTAGTCAACTATATCTCTCAGGCGCCACCAGCCGCCAGGCCAGGGGTCCAGATAATCCATCCTCTTTTCATAATAATCCTGAGCCAGTTCCGTAGGTTCTATATAAATTGGTGAAGCCAGGTTAACTGAGGCTGCCTCACTCAACAGGCCAATAGTATTATGCAACCAGGAAGTATCATCACAGGCTCCTATCCACCAGCCCGTGTAGCTCCGGCCGTTGACCACTCCTTTATAACCAAACTTCTGTAAATCATAGGCCATGTTTACACCGCAGAGGTTCACCCCGCGCCAGAGAAGCGGCAGGATGTTGGGCAGAGGCGGGTCCATAAAGGGCGGAATAAACAACCGAGCCGCATTAGTCCCCTGCTGGTGTTCATCAATATGAATCTGCGGAAACCACTCGTGGTACAGAACTCTGGTGACCGCCCTGGTTTCAGGCAGGTTGAACATGAAAAAGTCGCGGTTATTGTCATGGCCGGCATAAGGATGATAGAGCCAGGGCATGTTGCTTCCCTCATACTTGGTACCCACATACTTTCTGTACCACTCCACGACCATCTGGTGGCCATCAGGATTGATGGTTGGCACCAGCAGGACAATCACCTCTTTTAAGGCCGCCGGCACATCAAAAAAAGCCCGGCCGGTAACCAGGTCATAAGCCAGTTCCATGGACATCTGCGAGGCAGCAATTTCAGTGGAATGTAGACTGCAGGTAATGAGCAAAATGGTTTTGCCTTCTCTGGCCAACTGGCGGGCCTGCTCCTCATTCAAGCCGCGAGCCATTTTTAACTTTCTGGCCACCTCCCGGTAGTGGTCAAGGTTCTTCATGTTTTCTTCATCAGTAATCACGGCCATAATCATATCTTTGCCGAGTGTCGTTTTGCCGATGGAAACCAGTTTTAGCCTGGGAGATTCTTTGGCCAGCAACTCAAAGTAAGCTTTGATTTGATTATAATCGGCCAGCTTGCGGTCTTCGCCTACCCGGTGTCCAAGAAATTTCTCCGGCGGAGTCTGGGCTGAAGCCAGCAAGCTGAGCATAGACAATAGAGTAAGGATTAAAACGATGCTTTTTAATTTTGCTTTATACAACACGCACCTCCTTCTTCTAAGCTAACAATTTTTTTCTTTTATCACTCTGAAATATTTTAGTCAACTTTTTTAAGGTTCGTTTGTAAAAAGGGTGGTGCTTTAAGTTTTTTTTCTTGAGTTTTAGCCTTTTCTTTCCTAGCGTCCTCTTATTTTTAGGGTAAATTAAATTTTTTAAAAACGGGAGTTCGTCGCTTTTTAGAAATTTAACTGAGAATTAACGGCCGACGAATTTTTAAATCCATTTTCTGGCTGTTCACGCTCTCTT
>JBBIRN010000280.1:0-2850 GCA_037441785.1 Candidatus Aminicenantota bacterium
GGAAAGTTATGACCTGCCCTGGAAAGTTGAGGTGGGGCTGGCGCTTCTGGACTATAACCATCCGCTGTCTCGGGTTAACGGCAGTAACAAGGGCATAATTTTTTATACTGATACCATGGGCTGGATATCAGTAACCGGCGGAAAATCCGACCCGCGCGGGGCGGCCGCTGCTCTTCTTAAAGACATCATTAACATATACAGAAAAACTCAATAATTGTTGCCTGGTAAATTGATTTCTCAGCCATCTTTTGATAATCTAAAAAAGCATTTGCCACGCGGAGAGGTGTCCGAGTGGTTTAAGGAGCACGCTTGGAAAGCGTGTGTATGCCCAAAAGGCGTACCGCGGGTTCGAATCCCGCCCTCTCCGCCATTTTTCTTTGAGGGAGGAATTTGATGGAGAACAGAGATTACATCGTGCTTGAGGATCTTTATGGTGCCCACAATTATCATCCGCTGGATGTGGTCATTACTAAGGCTCGCGGCATCTGGATGTGGGATGTAGAAGGAAAGAAATACCTGGATTTTCTGAGCGCCTACTCAGCAGTCAACCAGGGACACTGCCACCCGCGGATAGTTCGGGCTTTACAGAAACAGGCCAAGAAAGTCACCCTGACTTCCAGAGCCTTCCGGAACGACCAATGGCCCCTGCTGGCCAAGGAACTGTGTGACCTGACCGGGTTTGATATGGTGCTACCCATGAATTCCGGAGCTGAAGCGGTGGAAACAGCCCTGAAAATTGCCCGGAAATGGGCTTACCAGAAAAAAGGTGTTCCTCAGGACCAGGCCGAAATTATTGCCTGTGCCAACAATTTCCATGGTCGGACTATTACCATCATCAGCTTTTCCACTGAGCCCCTTTACCGCCGCGACTTCGGACCTTTTACCCCAGGGTTTAAGATCATTCCTTTTGGCGATGCGGCGGCGCTGGAAGCGGCTATTACGCCCAACACCGCAGCTTTTCTGGTGGAACCAATCCAGGCGGAAGCCGGAATTCTCATTCCACCCGATGGTTTTCTTAAAAAGGCTAAGGAAATCTGCGAAAAGAATAACGTTCTGTTCATTGCTGATGAAATTCAGACCGGGCTTGGTCGGGTAGGCAAGCTTTTTGCCTGTGAGTACGAAGGCGTAAAACCGGATATGATGGTCATCGGCAAGTCTTTGGGCGGTGGCTGCTATGCCATTTCTGCCGTGCTTTCCCGACAGGAAATCATGGGGGTGCTAAAACCAGGGGAACATGGTTCTACTTTTGGCGGTAATCCCTTAGCCTGTGCGGTGGCCAGAGAAGCTCTGCGGGTTATTCAGGATGAAAAGCTGGTGGAAAATGCGGCCGAAAAGGGAGCCTATTTTCTGGAAAAGCTAAAAACTCTAAAAAGCAAGCATATCAAAGAAGTCAGAGGAAGGGGTTTGCTCATCGGTCTGGAGCTCTGGCCTGAGGCTGGCGGGGCCCGAAGGTTCTGTGAAGAACTGATGAAAGAGGGCTTGCTCTGTAAAGAAACTCATGACCACGTAATCCGTTTTGCTCCGCCGCTGGTTATCACATATAGAGAGCTGGACTGGGCCTTCAAAAAGATTAAAAAAGTTTTTAAAAGACTGGAAAAATCCTGAAGAACCAGAGCAAGACCTGCTGTCCTAAAAAAAAGGACATTTTGAATAATTTAACGGGAGGATGGTTTGAAATTCTGCCCTAAAAAAACGGGCAGATTTGGTACGTATTTTGCTATAAAGGAAGGGGAGGCCAAGATGAAAAAAAGATTAATTATCCTGGGTGTTTTGATTATAGCTTTATGGGGTAGCTGCCTTATCTACATTCCGGAATACGGCAGAAGACCTGTCTACACAGAAAGAAGTTATGAACCTGGTTATCCGGAACGGCCTGCGGTAGTGATTTCCATGAGCTTTATTTTTGATTACCTCTCGGCTTATGGATATTGGGTCAGGTACCGTGATTATGGCTATGTGTGGGTGCCGCGTGGTGTACCCAGGCACTGGAGACCTTATACCTACGGCCGCTGGGTCTGGACTGAATATGGCTGGACCTGGTTTTCTTATTTTGACTGGGGCTGGCTCCCGTTCCACTATGGCCGGTGGGGCTGGGATGTCAGGCTCGGCTGGTTCTGGGTCCCGGATACTACCTGGGCACCGGCCTGGGTTATCTGGAGGGTCGGAGATATTTATGTTGGCTGGGCCCCGCTTCCTCCTGAAGTAGAATTTGTAGCCGGCTATGGTTTTAGATGGAGAATCAGAGAGCTGCCTCATCACTACTGGGTGTTTATAGAGGTCCGGAGGTTTGGTGAAGACCGTCTTCTGGATTGGGTCCTACCACCAGAAAGAAACATAACCATAGTTAATTTTACAGTTGTCAGGGACAAAATATCTTTTAAAGAGAACAGAATAATCAACGATGCCCTCAGGCCCGAAGAAATTGAAAGGTTAAGCCGGAGGCCAGTAACCAGAGTCAGGCTCCAGGAGATTAAACAACCAGAGCCGGGTCGGCTTTCTTATTCTGAAATGAGTCTTTACAAACCTGAAATCAAGCGGGAACAGGTTACGCCGAAAGCGGCCCTTGATGAGGTTGAAGCTGTGGAAAAAATAAAAACAGAAAAGCAGGTCAGTTCTAAAGTGGAACTGGATAGAATTCACCGCCGGGAAGAAGAATTGCTGGAGAAAACTCAGCGACTGGAACTGGAGAATTTAAGAAGAAAAATAGAAGAGGAAAGCAGAAGCTTGGCACCCGAACAAAAACAGAAAGAGTTAGAAGCAAGGCTGCAGGAACTTAAAAAGAAACACGAAGAAGAGAAGAAAGCTTTAATCAGAAGACAGCAGGAAGAAAAACAGGAAAAAGAAAAGACG
>JBBIRN010000281.1:0-2844 GCA_037441785.1 Candidatus Aminicenantota bacterium
TTATTACTTAAAAGAACGGGCGGTGATGGCCATTCTGAAAATGGAAATGAGGTATGCCGGACCGCGCGAGGCTATCCACCACGCCATCATCCGGAAAAATTTTGGCTGTACGCACATTATCATCGGCCGGGACCACGCCGGTGTGGGCAATTATTATCACCCTTATGCCGCCCAGGAAATCTTTGAAGAATTTCCTGACCTGGGCATCGTGCCATTGTTTTTTAAGTCTTTCTTTTTCTGCCGGAAATGTAATTCCATAGAAAACGAAAAAACCTGCCCCCATCCTTCATCAGAACACATCCAGTTTTCGGGCACCAGAATTCGTGACCTGTTACTCAAGGGTGAGGTGCCGCCTCCAGAGTTGATGAGACCTGAAGTGGCCAGGATTATTCTTTCGTTTGAAAATCCGTTTAATGAATGATTTAGATTTAAGGTCTGGCTTTAAGACCCAATGAAAGGTGAGCAACTTTGAAACAGAAAAGATTGCTGGTCATCGGACTTGATTGTGCGCCACCGGCCCTGGTTTTTCAAAGGGCGGAGGAGCTGCCGAATCTCAAGAAATTAATGGAAAACGGGGTTTACGGTAACCTGAGAAGTTCCGACCCGCCCATCACCATACCAGCCTGGATGGTCATGGCCACCGGCCGTGACCCGGGCCAGCTTGGACTCTACGGTTTCCGGCACCGGCAGGGTTATTCCTACAACAAGATGTGGATTGCCAACTCCACCGCCATCAAGGAAAAAACAGTCTGGGATTATCTTGCGGAACAGGGGAAAGAGTCCATCCTGGTGAGTGTGCCGCCCAGCTACCCGCCCAAGCCGGTCAGAGGAAAGCTTATTTCCTGCTTTATCACTCCCACCAAAGAGCAGTCCTATACCTATCCTGAAAGCCTAAAGCAGGAGCTGGAAGACAGGTTTGGCGGTTTCATTTTTGACGTCGTTTTTCGCACTCAGGACCGGGCGCAGGTGCTGCAGGAAATTTACCAGATGACCACCAACCATTTTCAGGTCATTGATTATCTGCTGGAAGATAAGAACTGGACGCTGTTCTGGTTTGTGGAAATTGGTGTGGACCGCATGCATCATGCTTTCTGGAAGTTCATGGACCGCGAACATCACCTCTACGAACCAGGTAATCCCTTTGAGACCGCTATCTTTGATTACTACAAATTCCTTGATGAGAACATCGGTCGCCTGCTGAAAAAGCTTGATGACCGAACCGCGGTCCTGGTCGTTTCTGACCACGGAGCCAAACGGATGAAAGGCGCTTTTTGCGTAAACGACTGGCTGATTGAGCAGGGAGACCTGGTGGTGACCGAGCCGCCGGAAAAAGGTCAGAATGTGGAAAAACTCAAGATTGACTGGAACAGAACCAGAGCCTGGGGCTGGGGTGGTTATTATGCCCGGATTTTCCTCAACGTGGAGGGCCGCGAGCCACAGGGCATCATCAAGCCTGAGGATTACGAAGCAGTTCGCGACGAGCTGGCAGAAAGAATAAAAGCCATCCGCGGCCCGCAGGGTGAAGAATGGAAAACCGTGGTTATTAAGCCTCAGGAACACTACCCGGAACTGAACGGTGATTATCCGGACCTGATGGTCTATTTTGACGACCTCTACTGGCGCTCGGCCGGTACCCTGGGTTATGGTTCTTTGTACCTCCAGGAAAACGACACCGGGCCCGATGATGCTGTCCACGATTATGAAGGAATTTACATCCTGTATGACCCTGAAAGACCAGGGGGCCGGGTGCAGAATGCTAACATTCTGGACATTGCTCCTACCATTCTGGCGCTTCTGGACGGTCCAGAAGTGGTGGGGCTGCGGGGAAAAGTTTTGCTATGACGTTAACTTAAATTTAGGCTGAAGCTTTTTAAATTTTAGCCAAATAATTTAAGAAAAAATATAAAATTAAAGAAGACAAGGAGTCATAGATGTGCCAGGAACAAAAAGGGTTTACCCTCTGGTTTACCGGACTGCCCTGTTCAGGTAAATCAGCGGTCGCGGACCGGGTAGCGGAAATACTAAGAGCCCGGAACCTGAAAGTAGAAAGGCTTGATGGAGATGTCGTCCGGCAGAGTCTCTGCCGCGACCTGGGTTTTTCCAAAAAAGACCGTGACGAGAACATCAGAAGAGTGACTTTCGTGGCCAAGCTGCTGACCAGAAATGGAGTGGCTGTGCTCACTTCCTTTATTTCTCCCTACCGGGAAATCAGGGCCGAGGCCCGCCGGGAAATCGGTGATTTCGTGGAAGTCTACGTCAAATGTCCGCTGGAAGTGTGCATGGCTCGCGATGTCAAGGGCATGTACCAGAGAGCCCTCCGGGGTGAAATAAAAGAATTTACCGGAATTTCGGACCCTTACGAAGAACCTGAAAACCCCGAAATCATCCTGGAAACCGATAAAGAAACGCTGGAAGAAAGTGCCCAGAAAGTTATTGCCGGGCTAAAAAAACTCGGCTATTTAGATGAAGATTTTTGAGGTTAAGACCATGGCCAGGTACCGAAAATATCTGGTAACCGGCGGAGCCGGTTTCATAGGTTCTCATCTGGTGGAAGCGCTGGTAAAAAATGGCTGTCAGGTGAGGGTGCTGGATGATTTTTCCACCGGCCGGGAAGAAAACATAAAAGACTGGTTAGATAAAATTGAACTCTTCCGGGGTGATATCCGGGATAGAGAGCTCTGCCTTAAGGCCTGTGAGGGAATTGAGGTGGTGCTGCATCAGGCGGCCTTAGCTTCAGTGCCCAGGTCCGTGGCCGAACCGGTCCTGGCCCATGAGGTAAACCTGACCGGCACTTTAAACCTGCTTCTGGCGGCCGGGCAAAACGGGGTAAAAAGTTTTGTCTTC
>JBBIRN010000282.1:0-2840 GCA_037441785.1 Candidatus Aminicenantota bacterium
TATCGGCCGACTGCTTTCACTCTTTCTTTTTGCCTGGAAATCAGTTAAAATTTTTTAGCATGAAAAAAAAAATTAATGTAGCCCTCCTTTTTGGCGGGCGGTCGGCTGAACATGAAATTTCCATCCTCTCCGCCCGGGCTATCTACAGGAACTTAAACCAGGACAGGTACCAGGTTCTGTCCGTCTACATCAACAAGAAAGGGCTCTGGAAAATTGTCAGTTCACCCTTTGCTCCAGCCCGGGAATTGAAAACTTCCCCTTTTTATCCTTTTCTCCCCTGGAGTAAATTTAAGGGCCAGCCCGAATTGAAAGCTGATGTGTACTTTCCGGTTCTCCATGGGCCGTTTGGAGAAGACGGAACTATTCAGGGCCTTTTAGAAATGGCCGGCGTCCCTTATGTGGGGGCCGGGGTTCTGGCTTCAGCCGTGGGCATGGATAAAGTCGTTTTCAAGCAGGTCCTGTCTGCCATAAATTTGCCAGTGGTACCCTTCGTCGTCATCCTGGAAAACGACTGGGTAAGAAACCAGAAAACGATAGAAAGGGAAATTATTTCCAGACTGGAATTTCCGGTTTTTGTCAAACCGGCTAACCTCGGCTCCTCAGTGGGCATTTCCAAGGTAAAAAGCCGGAAACATTTAGACAGAGCTGTAGAAATGGCTTTTCGCTATGACCGCAAAATACTGGTCGAAAAGGGAATAAACGGCCGGGAAATTGAATGCAGCGTCCTGGGCAACGAGGAGCCTGTGGCCTCTTTGCCCGGCGAGGTAATTCCTTACCGTGAATTCTACGACTACGCCGATAAATACCTGGAAGGCAAGACCAGGTTCAAAATACCGGTGGACCTTCCGGCTGAAAAAATAAAAGAAATCCAGCGCCTGGCGGTAGCTGCTTTTAAAGCCATAGATGCCAGCGGCCTTGGCCGGGTGGATTTTTTCCTGGAGAGGGAAACAGGTCGGGTTTACATCAATGAAATTAACACCATGCCGGGCTTTACAGAAATAAGTATGTACCCGAGGCTGTGGGAAGTTTCAGGCTTGAGCTTTCCAGCCTTGCTGGACAGATTGATTGAATTAGCCCTGGAACGTTTCCAGCACAAAAAATTCTGTGTAGAAAGGTCCTGAAGCATGGCCAGAATTTTAGCCATAGATTACGGCGACCGTCATCTCGGACTGGCGCTGAGCGACCCGCTGCAAATCACGGCTCAGCCTTTTTGCCATTACACCCTGAAAGAAAACCCCGAAGAAAATGCCGAATTTTTCCAAAAGCTGGTTCAAGAAAAACAGATTGAGGAGATAGTAGTCGGCTTTCCGCTAAGAATGGATGGGTCAGAAGGCTCCCGGGCTGACCTCAGCCGAGAGTTTGCCGGGTGGCTGGAAAAAGTCACCGGGAAAAAAGTCGTTCTCTGGGATGAAAGACTAACCACCAGGGAAGCCCTTAAAAAAATGGAAGGTTTTAAAGGATCCTTTAAAGAAAAAAAACAGCGAGAGGATCAGATAGCCGCGGTTATCATCCTGGAAGCTTACCTGGAAAAGAAAAGACACGATGCTGGGTCTTCTTTATAAGATATTCAAATCGGCCATCGTTGCGCTGTTAATAATAATTTTGTCTTTGACTTTTTATGTTTCCAGCTTTCTGGATATTCCCTTCGGGGCTAAGCGGGAGAAGGTTGTTATTTTGATTAAAAAGGGCACCAGCCCCAAAAAAATCGCCAGCCAGTTGAAAGAAGAAAGCCTGACAAAAAGCTCTCTCGCTTTTCGTCTGGGCTATTCTATTTTTTACTCTCCTGCTTACCTGAAGGCTGGTGAATATGAATTCCATCTCCCGGTTCACCCGCGAAAAATCCTTCACGACTTCATCAAAGGTAACATACTGCTTCATCTTATTACTATCCCCGAAGGTTTGACTTTTAAAGAAATTGAGGCTCTGCTCATAGAAAAGGGATATCCCTACCAGGGTTCCTTTGAGGAAGCCTGCCAGAAAACAGAATTGATTGCGAACCTGGACCCGGAAGCCAGAAATCTGGAAGGCTATCTTTTCCCGGAAACCTACCATTTCCCCCGGCAGGTTCAGGCCGAAGAGATGGTCAAAAGCATGGTGGAGCAGTTCAGAAAAAGCTTCCTTGAAAAAGAACTGGCCAGCATTCAGAGTTCAGGGATTAAACTCAGGGAAATTGTCATCCTGGCTTCTCTGATAGAAAAAGAAACCGCCGTGCCGGAAGAAAAGCCCCTGGTCTCCGCCGTTTTCCGTAACCGGTTGAAGTTGGGCATGAAACTTGATTGTGACCCGACGATTATTTACGCTCTTAAGCTGGAAAACAGGTACGATGGGAATATCAGAGCCCGGGATAAGAATTTAAACTCGCCTTACAACACTTACCTCTACCGGGGATTACCTCCGGGACCTATCTGCAACCCGGGTAAAGATTCTCTGTTGGCGGCCCTTCACCCGGCCAGCGTTGACTATCTTTATTTTGTCGCCAGAAATGACGGGACGCATGTGTTCAACAGGTCTTTTGAGGAACACTTAAAAGCCGTCAGAAAATTCCAGTTGAAATCCAGACCGCGGTTGAGGTAAGATAAGGAAAAATTTGAGTTGAAGATAAGTTTTTTAATGATAGAAAAAATTTTTTTGTAAATAAATTTTACATTTGGAGTCAAAAAGAATATATTACACTGATAATAATCACCTTCTTAGCTGGCATAAAAGTTGCAGTTAAGAAGCCGGTGAAAAGACTATACAGGAGGAAAAATGAGATTTAAAAGAGTTTTCACCTTATCGCTGATCATGATTCTGATTCTCTCGCTGGTGGTTTCTTTCTCGGAAGCCGCACCCCAGAAGAA
>JBBIRN010000283.1:0-2828 GCA_037441785.1 Candidatus Aminicenantota bacterium
CCCTGGGCAGCGGCCTCTTCGTACCCTGATGTTCCGTTTATCTGGCCTGCCAGGTAAAGTTTTTTTATTCTTTTGGTTTCAAGTGTTGGCTCTATTTCTGAAGTAGAGACAGCATCGTACTCAATACCATAAGCAGGGCGCAATATCCTGGCTTCTTCCAGCCCCGGCAGAGTTTTTAGAATTTCTTTCTGAACCTCATAAGGAAGGCTGGAAGATAAGCCGTTGACATAAATTTCCGTTGTGTTCAAACCTTCTGGTTCCAGAAAAAATTGATGTCTTGGGTGATGCGGAAATTTAACCACCTTGTCTTCAATAGATGGACAGTACCTCGGCCCGATGCCTTTTATTTTCCCGCTGTAAAGAGGAGACTTGTCCAGGTTTTTTCTTATCACTTCATGAGTTTTTTCGTTAGTATAACCCACGTAACAAACAACTTTGTTTTCTAATTTTCTTTCTTTCCGGAAAGAAAAGGGCACCGGTTCTTCGTCGCCGGGCTGCGGTTGAAATTTCTCCCAGTCTATGCTGTTCTTATCAAGTCGCATAGGAGTGCCGGTCTTCAAGCGCAATATCTTGAAGCCTAACCTTTTCAAGGCCTCAGCCAGCTCTGTGGAAGGCGGTTCATTTGCCCGGCCCGCCGAATAACTGTTTAACCCTACGTGAATTAGGCCATTTAAGAATGTTCCTGGGGTAAGGATGACCGCTCTGGCTCCGATGACCGTACCATCTTTGTTGACCACACCCCTGACTTCCCCGTTTTCTACCAGAATATCTGTGGTAATTCCCTGAAGTATCCTGAGCCCTGGTATTTCTTCCAGCCATTTTTTCATGGTCAGGCGGTAGGCCGCTTTATCGCACTGGGCTCTTGGTCCCTGGACCGCTCCACCACGACTACGGTTAAGCAGCCGGAAATGGATGCCAGTTTCGTCAGCCAGAAGCCCCATTATCCCGCCCAGAGCGTCTATTTCTCGCACAAGATGACCTTTAGCCAGACCGCCGATGGCCGGATTACAGGACATTTGCGCTATGGTTTCAAGATGAATGGTAATCAGACAGGTAGATGCACCCATTCTGGCAGCCGCGGCCGCAGCTTCACAGCCAGCATGCCCGGCGCCTACCACCACCACATCGTATTCTTCGTTAAAATGGTAGCTGTTCATTTTCCTATGCAAAAACGACCAAAAATCTGTTCCAGTACTTCCTGGGGCTTTATTTCTCCCTTAATCTGAGCAAAAAGTCCAACCGTCTCTCTCAATTCTTCGGCTATGAATTCCTCCGTAAAGCCCTGCTCTAAAAGTTTTCTGGCTTCTCTTAGATGAGAAATCATCTGATCAATCAGGAGCTTCTGGTGCTCATGCAGGATGATTTCTTCATTTTTATCAACCGAAGGAGCAAAAACCTTTACCATCTGCTCCCGCAGTTTCTCCAGGTTTTGTCCGGTCAGAGCTGATAAATCAACTAAAGGTATGTCCTTATTTCTCTCAAGAATTTTTTCCCTGTTTATTTTTTGCGGCAGGTCGCATTTGTTAAAAACAATTATTCTTTTCTTGTGCCTGTATTTTTCTAAAAGGTCCAGGTCTTCCGCTGTTTCTTCCTTTGAGGCGTCAAGAAGAACCAAGAGCCCGTCTGCCTTATCAGCCACCTTCTGACCTCTGGCTATACCTTCTTCTTCCACCGGGTGCTGGGCCTGGCCGAAACCAGCCATGTCCACCAGCTTCATCAGAACTCCGTTGACCATGATATTTTCTCTGATGAAATCCCGGGTCGTACCCGGGTAAGGAGTAACAATAGCCCGTTCTTCCTGAAGAAGAGCGTTAAACAGGGTGGATTTACCCACATTGGTCCTGCCCACCAGGGCGATGGTCAAGCCCTCCAGAAGTGCCCGGCCTCGCTCATAACTTCCTGCCAGTTTTTCCAGAGTTTTTATCACTTCTTCAACAACAGTTTTAATTTCATCCTGAGTCACAGAAACTTCTTCTTCTGGAAATTCAATTCTGGTTTCAATTAAAACCAGCAAATTAAGCAATTGTTCTCTAAGATTTGAAATCTGTCTGGAAAGACTTCCTTCCATCTGACGGAATGAAATTCTGGCCTGGTCCATAGATGAGGCCCTGATTAAATCGTTGATAGCTTCAGCCTGAATTATATCCAGCCGTCCGTGCAAGTAAGCTCTAAGGGTAAACTCACCAGGCAGGGCCGGCCTGGCCCCGGCTTTAATCCCCAGGCGTACAGCTTCGTTCAGAATAACCGGGGAACCATGCAGGCTAATTTCCACCACATCTTCTCTGGTGTATGAATTCGGGGAAGGGAAGTAGCATACATAACCGGAATCAAGCTTTTCTCCGGTCTCCAGGTCGACCAGATGACCAAAACACATCTTTCTCGGGTTCAGGGCCGGAGATTCATGAGCAGGCACAAAAATGCGGCCAGCAATCTTCAGGGCTTCAGACCCGCTTAACCTCACAATTCCTATACCGCCAGGCCCTGGTGGCGAAGAAATGGCGATTATCGTATCTTCCAGATGGTAGTTCATATTTTAATTTTAATACTGGCTCAGCTTAAGGTAAATCAACCAGGCCAAATTAAATAAAACTGGAAGCCCAGAGCCGGAAATAAGCTTAAGTTTCCTGAGGCGGCTGAGGCCTTCCAGCCTCAACCTTGTATATCCGCACTTTTTTCAAAAAGCCATCACCAAGGCTTTCAGTAGTCAGACCCGGTATTTGATTCACGACGATATGAATAATTCTTCTTTCATAAGGATTCATTAAATCAAGGATTTCTTCCTCTCCTGTTTCCTGAACTTTCTGTGCCAGTTGCAGAGCCAGTTCTTT
>JBBIRN010000284.1:0-2810 GCA_037441785.1 Candidatus Aminicenantota bacterium
AAAATCGGTCTCACAGTTAACTTCAATCAGAACACCTATTCTGTTGGTAGCATGCACGTAAGAGCCCACGATTCCATCAGCAGCCTCTTTGGTAGCCTTTTCCTGAGCTCGGGCATGACCTTTTTTTCTTAAAATCTCTATAGCTTTTTCAATATCACCGTTGGCTTCCTGCAAAGCCTCTTTGCACTCCATAACGCCGATTCCGGTTCTATTTCTTAATTCCTTAACCATTTCGGCCGTGATTTCCATGGTCCACTCCTTTTTAATTTAATTATTCAGTTTTCTCTGCGGTTTCGCCTTCAGCCGCCTTGGTTTCAGGAGTACCGGCGGTTTCTTCCGCCGTCGCTCCCTCTTCCTTTTTCTCCTCCATCATACCCTGGGCCAGTCTGGCTTTTTTGCCTTCAATAATAGCTTCAGCAATTTTAGAAGCAAAAAGCTCAATGGCCCGAACCGCATCATCATTCCCCGGGATGGGGTAATCAATCACTTCCGGGTCACCGTTGGTATCAACCACCGCCACGATGGGGATCTTCATTTTCCGGGCTTCCTGAATGGCAATCTCTTCTTTGGAAGAATCAATGATAAAAACGGCGCCGGGTAATTCGGTCAATTTTTTCAGACCGCCCAGGTTTTTCTGCAGCTTGCGGTAGAGCTTTTCCTTCCTGGATTGTTCTTTCTTAGAAAGTAGCTCCCAGCGGCCGTCCTCTCGCATTTCCTCCATCTCAATCAGCTTTTCCACGCTGGTTCTGATGACTTTAAAGTTGGTCAGCAAGCCGCCCAGCCAGCGCTGGTTGACATAGCTTGATTCGCACTTGGTGGCATAATCCCGGATGATATCCTGAGCCTGCTTTTTGGTCCCGACAAACAGGATTTCCTTGCCATTTTCCGTCACACTGCGGACAAACTGCAGGGCCTCCTTAAAATTCTTGATGGTCTTCTGCAGGTCAATGATGTATATCCCGTTGCGCTGGCCAAAGATGTATTCTTTCATCTTGGGATTCCAGCGCCGCGTCTGATGGCCAAAATGAACACCAGCTTCCAAAAGTTCTTTCATAGTTACTGAAACCAAAGGCTTCCTCCCCTACAAGACTTTATCTCTTATGATATTGCGGTGCCTTACGGGCAGCCAGCAAGCCGTATTTCTTGCGTTCTTTAATTCTGGCATCTCGGGTCAGCAGGTTGGCATTTCGGAGTATTGGTCTGAGTTCTTTATTAAACTCTACCAGCGCCCGGGCAATGCCCAGCCGCACAGCTTCTGCCTGACCGCGCAGCCCGCCGCCTTCTACTCTCATGAAGATATCAAACTTGTTTTCCGTTTCGGTAATCATCAGCGGCTGGCGGATGATATAACGGAGAGACTCCAGCTTAAAATACTCTTCAAAAGGACGAATCTTTCCCTTCACCACCAGGGTAATATCGCCTTTACCTGAGCGCAGAAAAACTCGCGCTACAGCGTTTTTTCTTTTTCCAGTTCCATAATACTGAATTAGGCTCACGGGTCCTCCTAAAACTTATATTCTTCAGGATTCTGGGCCTGATGGGGATGTTCAGGGCCACGGTAAACTTTGAGCTTCTTAATCAGGTCTCGCCCGAGTTTGTTCTTCGGTATCATACCCCAGACAGCTTTCCTGATCACTTCTTCCGGTTTGGTTTCCAGCATCTCTTTGAGCTTCTTCTCTTTCAGCCCGCCGGGATAAAGGGAGTGATGGTAGTAAATTTTGTCCTCAAGTTTGTTACCCGTTACCTGGATCTTCTCGGCATTTATTACCACCACAAAATCACCCACATCCACGTTGGGTGCAAACTGAGGTTTATTCTTTCCACGAAGAAGTACTGCAATTTCTGTGGCCAGACGCCCCAGGATCTTGCCCTCAGCGTTAATCAGCCACCATTTTTGTTGAATTTCATCTTTTTTTGGATGATAAGTCTTCATTGTTCAACCTTGCCTAAAGAAAATAATCCTATATGGATGAGTTAAGATACTAAATTATGGCTAAATTGTCAATAAACAGAAGGACCTTATTTTATCTCTTTTTTACCATAAAGGCAAGAGCTCATTAAACATAATAGAACGGACGCCGCTTTTTAAGCTGCAAAGAAATCAGCCCCAGCCCGGTCAAAAAACCGCCAATATGAGCAAACCAGGCTACTCCTCCCCCCAGACCAACGTTTGAAACCTGCAACACAAACCAGAGGGTAAGAAGAACCCAGGCCGGAACATAAATGATTGTAAAGTAAAAAAATAGAAAGACTAGGGTTTTAACCCTGGCCCCTGGATAAAGCAGGAGGTAAGCCCCCAGCAACCCGGCAATTGCTCCGCTGGCGCCAATCATCGGAACAGTAGAATTGGGATAAACGCCTACCTGGACCAGAGAAGCCGCCAGGCCGCAGGTAAGATAAAAGAAGATAAATCGCCAGTGCCCCAGATAATCCTCTACATTATTGCCGAAAATCCAGAGATAAAGCATATTTCCCAGCAGATGGAATAGGCTGCCGTGCATGAACATGCCCGTCAACAGGCTGAAGGGCCAGGCCACCCGCGGAACAGCTAAATCCAGATGCAAATGGGTTATCTCGTAAGGAATGATGCCAAACTTCAGCACATAATATTCCAGCCCATGAGGAGAAAGCGCTTGAAACAGAAAAACCAGGCAATTTACCGCAATAATAGCCACCGTAACGGCCGGGTAGCGTAAAGTTGGGTTTTCGTCCTTAAGCGGAATAAACATCGGGCTCTAAATAAAAAAAGGGCAGACTTTTAGTCTGCCCTTTTTCATCTTCCTATTAAATTATTTTACTTTCTTAAGCTC
>JBBIRN010000285.1:0-1852 GCA_037441785.1 Candidatus Aminicenantota bacterium
GTTAAATTTAATTTATGGGTTATTTTTCTGGAAGCCCAAAATACGGTTAGGTCCATTTCTCCCCCACCGGGTAATAGCATCAAGAGCAATAACCGACAGCCATAAGCCGAAGCCAGACCCTGGTCTGTGCCCAGAAGCCATTTTCTCCCCCGGGCTATTCCTGAAAAAAATAGGAAAAATCTATGGTGTCCCGATTTTTATTTCAGAAAGACTTCGAGCACCGGGATTTCGACCGGGGGCTTCTGTACCGGAAGCGATAGCCACAAATTGCCGGCATCGGCGCCGGTTCCTGGCCGGAAGCGTATCTCAGAAGCATCGTGCAGGAACTAGACATATTTCACCTTATCAGCCATTCCATTAAGCCACAGACCATTCATCGGATAAAAGAGCAAGTGGATATAGAGCCGCTTGGTTGCCGGGTTCCAGGTCAGCAGGGTGTTCGGCGGAGCCACAATTTCTTCCGGAGCCTGGGTGCAACCGTAGATTGACCGGCTGTTTACGGCCATCCAGTCGCCGATGGCCTTGAGCCGTTCCTGAGCCCGCTGGTCAAAGGTTCCCCGCGCAGTCGGGCCTACGTTGAGCAGCAGGTTCCCGCCTTTGCTCACCGAATCAATCAACAGCTCAATGAGCTGGGCCGGGCTCTTCCAGGTATATTCATCGCGATAATAACCCCAGGAGCCGGAAAAAGTCTGGCAGGTCTCCCACGGAATACGCTGGCCGTTATACTCAGGCCATCTGGTGACCCGGACCTGTTCCGGCGTGGTAAAATCCCAGCCGCCCTCCACCTCCTGCAGATCAAGCCGGTCGTCAACGATGATGTGGGGCTGAAGCGACCTGGCCAATTTCAGCAGGCCGATGGAGTCCCAGTCGTCGCGGCCCTTGCCGTGCTGGCCAGGAAAGGAAAAGTCAAACCACATAATGCTGATTTCTCCGTAGTTGGTCAGCAGCTCCCGGACCTGATTTTTCATGTACTCGCGGTAGCGAGCCATGTTCTTGCCAGCATTGAGCTTTTCATAATCAGCCTCGTTATCCGGTCTTAGCGGGTGAAAACGGTCAATGGTGTAATCGGGATGATGCCAGTCTAGCAGCGAATAGTAAAAACCAACCTTGAGGCCCTCAGCCCTGAAGGCTTCAACAAACTCTTTCAGGATGTCGCGGCCGAATGGCGTTTTGGTAGCTTTATAATCCGTGTACTTTGAATCCCAGAGGCAAAAGCCTTCGTGGTGTTTGGCCGTGATGACCGCATATTTCATTCCAGCCGCTTTAGCCATCCTGGCCCACTCCCGCGGGTTATAAAGGTCCGGGTTAAAATGCTCAAAATATTTCTGGTACTGCTCGTTGGTCAGGCGCTCCCGGTTCTTGACCCATTCGTGCCGGGCCGGCAGGGCATACAAACCCCAGTGGATGAACATGCCAAAGCGAGCCTCGGTCCACCATTTGAGGCGCTGGGCCTTCTGGGCTTCGGTTTCCTTCGGCAGCTGAGCCGCTGTCATCTGAATGGTTATTAAAATAAGGATTACCAGCAACCATATTCTCCAAACTCTTCTTTTCATTATTTTCTCCTTTCATCCGAAACCATAGTCCGGACTGAACTCGGGTTAAGGCTAAGATATCATTCATCCCAGTCATCCTTCAAATAATATCAGCTAACAGAAAACAATTATCCGCCTTGTTTCTACTCCTGCCCGAACACTGTCTAATAAGGCCACAAACTAAAAGGGCCGAGGCAATTCATAATCCTTTAGCTGACAGCACTCCTGGGATTTTCCCATGGTAGATAAAAAAAAGACCGATTTTTGACGGAATGGCCAACAGGCGGGTTGCGACTGAAGAAGAATTAGGTGCTAATTGC
>JBBIRN010000285.1:1872-2711 GCA_037441785.1 Candidatus Aminicenantota bacterium
TTTCCTGGCTCACAACTGTTCGGTTCCGACCCATCGCCTGACGAAGATTTTTTATTGTGCCCCTTGCTTGGTTTAAATAAAATGTATTTGGAACGGAAAGTAATGAGCAGGAAGGTAAGAAACTCGCGACATAGGGTTGTGCGTCTCTCTTTTTTTGGAGACTAAAATGAAGAAATTAATTTTTCTGGTGATTCTTGTGGCCATCGGGTATCTGACCTACAACAACTTCTTTCAAACTTCAGCTGAAGAAAAGTTAGTTCGCAGCCTGGAAAAAGAATTCCAGACAGCCACTCAAAACTACATCACCGCTAACCGACAGGCCGCTGAACCCGGGCTGGTAATCATCTCCGACCCGGAAAAAGCCGAAAACCAGGTTAAGGAAGTCAGAAAAAAACTCAAGGAGCTGATACCCACTTTAACCGAAGAAAAAGCTATCGCCCGCGCCCAGGAGCTTGAAAATAAGATTCAGACCTTCTGCCAGAAAAACGACATAGAATAATAGAATAAATAAATGTAGCAGAATCACGAAAATGAACGAAGTTCGCTACTCGGGGAGGCGAACCGGATGATTCATTCAAGAAAAAAAAGGCTTAATCCGGGAACCAAAAAATTAAATCTGGTTTTAAGACTAGCAATTCCGATAATCCTTTTCGGCCTGCTAATAAATTCAACTGCTTCTACCCTGCCCCAGAATAAACAAAGCCAAGAGAACCTGGCCCTTCAATACCTGGCTCGCCTGCCCGAGGCTAAAGTCTATACTTCGCTCCCACCTGAAGGCTCAGCTTTTGCCGGCAATCAAGGCAAGGTGCTGGAAAGAATTGTGCCCAAAATTCTTCAGG
>JBBIRN010000286.1:0-2671 GCA_037441785.1 Candidatus Aminicenantota bacterium
CAACCTGATGATAGCTTTAAAAGCCGGGGGAGCTGAGGTGCGTCTGGCAGCTTCTAACCCGTTAAGCACCCAGGATGAGGTGGCGGCTGCTCTGGTTAAGTATGAAAAGATTCCGGTTTTTGCCATAAAAGGTGAAGACCAGAAAACTTATTATGCCCATATAGAAAGTGCTCTGGCCCACCGTCCCCAGATTACTATGGACGACGGTGCTGACCTCGTTTCTACCATCCACAACAGCAAGAAGGAGCTTTTTCCAGAAATTCTCGGTGGCACAGAAGAGACTACTACTGGAGTGATAAGGCTGAAGAGTATGGCCAGACAGGGAGTGCTGGCTTACCCCATTATTGCGGTCAATGAAGCTAAGACCAAGCATCTTTTTGACAACCGCTACGGCACAGGTCAGAGCACGATAGATGGTATACTGCGGTCCACGAACATTCTGCTGGCGGGCTTGACGGTGGTTGTGTGTGGCTACGGCTGGTGCGGGAAAGGGGTGGCCATGAGGGCCAGAGGGGCCGGAGCCAGGGTGATTGTCTGTGAAGTTGATGCCTTAAAAGCCCTGGAAGCAACCATGGATGGCTATGAAGTTATGCCTCTCCGGAAAGCGGCCGCCAGGGGCGATGTTTTCATCACCGTCACGGGAAATAAAAACGTCATCAACCAGGAACATTTTCAGCTCATGAAAGACGGAGCTATCGTGGCCAACTCCGGGCATTTTAACGTAGAAATTGACCTGCCCGCTCTGGAAAAGATGAGCACCCGAAGAAGAAAAGTTCGTGAACTGGTTGAAGAATTCACTCTGAAAAGCGGGAAGAAGATTTATGTTCTGGGCGAAGGCCGGCTGATAAACCTGGCGGCAGCTGAGGGGCATCCGGCACTGGTTATGGACATGAGTTTTGCCAACCAGGCTTTGAGCGTTCTTTACATTAAAGAGAATGGCCACCAGCTGAAAAAAGAAGTTTATCCTGTGCCAGAAACCATTGACCAGGAAATTGCCAGGCTGAAGCTGGCCTCCATGAACATAAAAATAGACCGTTTAACCGCTGAACAAAAAAGATACCTGGCTGGCTGGCAGGAAGGAACCTGAGCCAGGCGGCGAGCTGAACTTCAATCTTTGATCAGTTTTTTGATCTGCTCCAGGTAATTTCTAACTTCTGTTCTGTCCTCCTGGGAAGTCAGCTTGGGCAAAAGTTTTTCAAAATTTTCTCTGGCCAGGTTATACTTTCCGTTATTGAACTGGGCGCGGGCCAGGTTAAAAAGAAAGGTAGGGTCGTCGGGGACAATTTTAACTGCCTGAGCAAAGGAATTTTCTGCTTCTTCATTGTCGCCCAGTTTTTCCAGAATGAGCCCACGCAGGTTGTGAGCCATGGCAAAACGGTTCCGCACCTGGATGGATTTTTGCACGTTTTCAAAGGCTTCTTCGTACCTGCCCTGGACAAAATAAAGTCTGGCCAGGTTGTAGTAGGGAAGCTCTCGGGAATTGTAATTAGGGTCAGAGAGCGCCTGGTGGTATTCAGCTTCGGCTTTATCGTATTCTTTAAGCTCAAAATAAATCGTTCCCAGGTTGTTATGAGCTTCGGTAAACTGGGGGTTAATTTCCAGGGCTTTCTGAAAGGCTTTGATGGAGGTGGCGAAATCAGCCTTCATAGAATAAGCCAGCCCCAGAGCATTCCAGGCCAGATGATTTCTGGGGTTCAGAGCCAGACTCTTGTTCAGGTATTTAATGGCTTCATCAACGTTGTTGCTGTTCAGGTAGAAAAGTCCCAGGTTATACTGGTAAGTGGGATCTTTTTCCCGAGCTTTTTCCAGTTTGTTCTGCTGAGTAGAAGCACAGGCGGTCATGGTTAGAATAAGAAAACCGGTGAGAATAAAGAGCAACCCTTTTGTTTTCATCAGGCCCTCCGGCAAAAATTAGTCTTAATCAAAGATTTTTTCTTCCTTCAAATCTCTGGCCATGAGGTCTTCCAGAGCTTTATGCGGCGGTTTGCCGTGATAAAGAACTTCGTAGACTTCGTGGCAGATAGGCATATCAATTTTTTTCTGACTGGCCAGTTTCTTGACCGTTAAAGTATTGCGAACTCCTTCGGCCACCATTTTCATTTCGGTTAAGATCTGTTTCAGAGATTTTCCCCTGGTCAGTTCAATTCCAACATGGTAGTTTCGGCTCATTTCGCTGGTGCAGGTAAGAACCAGGTCGCCGAGACCGGCCAGGCCAGAGAAAGTATCCTTCTTGGCCCCCAGAGCCAGACCCAGTCGGGTTATCTCCACCAGACCACGAGCAATCAGCGAGGCCCGGGAATTATTTCCGTATCCCAGGCCGTCTGAAATACCGGAAGCAATGGCAATAACATTTTTAACCGCACCGCATATTTCCACCCCGACCACGTCGCTGGAAGTATAGATGCGGAGCTGAAGACTGGAGATAGTGTGCTGAATCTCTCTGGCTACGTTCTGGTCGCGAGAAGCCAGCACCAGGGCGGTTGGGTGACCGGCCGCTACTTCACGGGCAAAACTGGGGCCGGACAGCACGGCTATTTTAACTTTTTTTTCTGACGGGAAAATTTCTTCCATCACCTCAGTCATTCTTTTTAAGGTCTTCTGTTCCAGGCCCTTGGTCAGGCTAACCACCACCTGTCCTTTTTCCAGGTAATCAGCCATCCTGGTGTACATC
>JBBIRN010000287.1:0-218 GCA_037441785.1 Candidatus Aminicenantota bacterium
GCTCCTTGAGGTACAACCTGGGCAGCGGGCAGAAAAAATTCGGTCTCTACGTGATTGGTTCTATAGGGCTTATGGGCAGTGTTGGCGGCCGTCTGGCCTGCGGCTGGCTCTGCCCGTTTGGCTTTTTGCAGGAACTGATTTACAGATTGCCAGGCCCCAAAATCCAGCTCAGCCAGAAACTTAGTTTTCTTCGCTATGTTTTCCTTTTTGTTTTTGTT
>JBBIRN010000287.1:236-2670 GCA_037441785.1 Candidatus Aminicenantota bacterium
TTCTGGTGGATAGTCTCGGCCTGGGGGTACCCTGGTTCTGTAAAATTATCTGTCCGGCCGGCACGCTGGAAGCAGGCGTCATCCTGGCCGCGCTCAACCCGGCTATCAGGAGTCAGTTGGGGTGGTTGTTTGCCTGGAAAACGCTCGTCCTGATAATTTTTCTGGTTTTGATGGTCCTCAGTCAGAGACCCTTCTGCCGTCTGGTCTGCCCTTTAGGAACCATCCTGGGCTGGTTTAACCGTTTCAGTGCATTCAGGATGAAGGTTGATTTAGAAGCCTGTCTGAGGTGCGATGCCTGTCAGCGGGTATGTCCGGTAAACATAAAAATCTATGAAAATCCTGATAGCTCTCAGTGTATAAGGTGCCTGAAGTGTGAAAAAGTCTGTCCCGTCAGCTGCATTGGTCATGACTGGGAAGTGTTACGGCCAGGGAAAAAACAACCGGCTCTGGTTCAAAAATAAGCAAAAACCGCCTAGATTAAACTCTTCCCTGAAAAAGAAAAGCCTTTGACCCTGTTTGGTGAAACACCTGGTGGAGGGGAAATTAAAAAGCTTCTCCAGCCTTGAAATAAATGCCGTAAGTGCCAGGGCCAAAAGCAAAATCTACCCGCAGGTTAGCTTTTTCTTTGGGGATTATTTTAAACCTCAGGCCAAAGCCACCAGAGTATTTCAGGTTATCCCAGCTTATGTCCCGGAAGCGATCGGCCAGACTGCCCATGGCTCCGAAAACCACGCCGCTTATCCTTTTCCAGATGGGGAACCGGTATTCGGTCTGGAAAGCCACCATGTTTCTTTCCCGAAACCGACCGCTGTAAAAGCCCCGGAGCAGAGAATCACCGCCGACCTTGGGCATCTTGTAAAAAGGAACATCTCCTACGCAGGTGTCAAAAACAGCCTGCCAGGCCAAGACTTGATTCTCGCCCACTGATAAGTATTGCCTGAGGTCGGCTTTAAAACTTAGGTAATTAAAATCGCTGCCGAAAGTCCGGTCATTCCAGAAGCCATACATCTGAAAATAAAGCCCGTCGGCAGGGGAAAAGATATTATCCCGGCTGTCATAATTAATTATGATTCCAGGACCAGAAAGAAGTCCACCGTTGCTGCCGATGACCAAGTTTTGGTCCAGCAGTTTTCCGGGCTCTTTTTCTTTGATTAGCGTCCTCTCCAGATGATACTTAAGGCCGAAATAGAGAGGTACTTCGCTCAGAAACTTTTGCTGATAGCCAACTTCCAGGAAATATGTTTGTGGGGTGTATGATTCTTTTTGTGCCTCGGTAGTATTTGGACCAACTCCCCAGAAAGAAGTGGGAAATTTTTCCAGCAGGAAGTTGCCGGTCAGAAAAAGGCTGTTATTCTTGAGGTAAATTTCGGGCTTGAACTGGAAGCTGAATTGTTTCATCTGGGTGTAGATGGCTCCCAAGTAGAAGGTGCTCGGTCGGGCTTTTTTAAAAAATAGACCAAACCGGTAGGTTAAAAGAGTTCCGGCGCCAAAAGCCAGTTTCGTTTCCGGGGTGTAGTAAATGATGGGAATAACAGTCAATCCCGGCCGGTTTTTTTCTTTTTGTTCAATTATGGTGATATCTTTTAATTTATCCTGGGGATTTTTGTCTTCCGCTTTTAAAGGGTGGACCTGGATGATAGTCAGCAACAGAAAAAAGGGCATAATCCTGACCAGGATTTTAACTGCTTTATTATCAATTCTTAACATGAAAATAAATATTAATCGCTGGAGAAAAAAGTGTCAATAGTCAGAAGTTATTTTTCTACAATTTTTTGACCAGAAATGAATTTTGAAAGATAAATAACTTTTTTCTGAACAGCAAATTGAAATATAATCATTTTGAGAAGAACAGGAAAAATCAAACCCTAACGGAGAAAAAGATGAAAAAGCAAGAGAAAAAAAGCAGCCTTATGGGCAGGAGAAAATTCCTCAGTCAGGTCGGCCGATGTGCCTTGCTGGCGGCCGGCTACAGCTGCCTGGGTCCGGTAGAAAGCAGAGCCAGTGGTTTTGCCCTGTTTGACCCGCTGGCTCGCAGTACCAGAAAAGCAGGCCAGATAAGACTGTTGTTTGCCCTTCACCGTCTGAAACAGGACCGGCCTGATTGGCCAAACCTGGGCTTTGATTTTGAGCCGGTCATAAAAAGTTATGTGGAGATTTTAAAGAAGGGAGTTCCGGAGTATGACTTTCTGGTTTCTCTGGCCAGCGGCCCAGAAGAAACCAAGAAAATCATTGAAGAGGATAAAAAGGATATAAGTGGCTATGTAGTCTTCCAGTTAAATTGCTGGAACCGGGTGCTTCAACCGGCCGTAGAAACCGGTCTGCCTGTGCTTTACGTTGATTTTCAGTATGGCGGAAGTGGCGGATTTCTGGTCTACACCGCCAGTTATCTAAGGCAGAAGGCGGCGAATTTTGGTTTTATACCTTCTTCCAACCC
>JBBIRN010000288.1:0-2630 GCA_037441785.1 Candidatus Aminicenantota bacterium
TGAATTAAGGGCCAGGAAAGCCGGGAAAAAGCCACCGGCCCGGCCGGCCTGGTGAAGCTCAGGTCTTTTTGAGGCGAGATTGACTTTATCATCGGGCTTAACTTAAGATAATCAAATAAGGGTAAAACAGAGAAGCGAAAATGCCTCTTTTTTATTGTCGATTTTTGACAGCAGAAGGAAAGCTGGTCCGGGATGTCCTCCAGGCTTCCTCAGCTAAAGAATGCCGTGCCCGTCTGGAAGCTGAAGGCTTTTGTGTGCTTTCCATAAGGAAGGAATACAGACTGAAGGGAATTTATCTCAGCCGCCGTAAGTTTAAAACCCAGGATTTTATCCTTTTTAATCAGGAGTTAGTAGCTCTGCTGAGGGCCGGCTATCCGGTGCTCAAAAGCCTGGAGCTGGTGGAAAAAAGAATAGAAAACCCATTTCTTAAAGAAATAATCCAGAAAGTGGAGGCTGAGGTTCGGGCCGGAAAAGCTCTGTCTGAAGCCTTTGCTAATTTCGGAAAGCATTTTTCCGGGGTTTACCTGGCTTCGCTCATGGCCGGAGAAAAAAGCGGCAACCTGCCCGGTTCCATTGCTCGTTACATCCAGTACGCCAGGGTCATTGAGCAAACCAGGACCAGAGTTCGCTCGGCTCTCCTTTATCCCACGCTTCTTGTGTTTTTTAGCCTGGTGCTCATCAGCATTCTGGTTGGTCTGGTTTTGCCCAGGTTTGCTGCTTTTTATGCTGATTTCAGTGCCCAGCTGCCCAGGCTGACCATCTGGCTGATGGCTGTGGCTGGTTTTCTTCGGGACAAAATTCTCTGGTTTCTGGGAGGTTTCTTTGTTCTTTTAGTGGCCATAGTATTTCTAAAAAAGAAAAGAGGTTTCCTTCTCTGGTGGGAACGCTTGAAAATCAAGCTTCCAGTGGCCAGCTATCTTATTCAGGATTCGGCCGTGGCTCTTTTCAGCCGGACGCTGAGCCTGCTGCTGGAAGCCGGCATTTCTTTGCTGGCTTCCGTGGAAGTAGCGGCCCAGGCTGTGCCCAACCGTTATCTTGTAAGACAGCTGGAGACGGTCTCCGACGGCCTGAAAAACGGCCAGAGTCTTCATGATTCGCTGGCCAGGACCGAAGTTTTTCCCCTGCTGGCCCTGGACATGGTCAGAATTGGCGAGAATTCGGCTAACCTGCCCGGTATGCTGGCTGAAGTGGCGGACTTTTATGACGAAAGGCTGCGTGATAGAATACAGGTGCTGGTGTCGTTGATTGAGCCGGTCATCATCATTTTTATCGGGCTAGTGGCCGCGGCTATGATTCTTTCCATTTATCTGCCGATTTTTAATATAATTAGGATAACCAGGTGAGTTTACAGGAAAAAAGGAGGATGCTTTGCCCAAGGGTGAGACCAATGGCCTGATTCTGGCAGAGGAACTTGAAGCCCGGAAGCTGGCCGAGAAATACCATGTTCCGTACCTTGACCTTTCCGAGGTAGAAATAGACAGGGACCTGGTGCAATCTTTTCCAGTGGAGTTTTTGTACCGGTATAATTTTGTGCCCCTGGCAGATGACGGCCGTTCGCTGAAAATTGCCCTGGCTGACCCCTCTGACCTGACGGCCATTGACCAGATTGAGAGTTTTTCTGGCCGCAAAGTTGTGGTTTATGCCTCTTCCAAAAGGGCCGTGCAGGAAGCTTTGCGCCGGAGCGAAACAGCTGTCCAGGTGTTAAAAGAAGCTACGGAAAGCTTTGTCCGTCAGGTAGTGGAGAAAGAAACCGGAGAAGAAGAAGACGTTATCACCATAGAAAAACTCACTGAACAGGATGGCTCAATCATCAAGCTGGTGAACACCATCATCTTCACCGCGGTTCAGAAAAGGGCTAGCGATATCCATATTGAATCTAAGGAAAATTTTGTCCGCATCAAATACCGCATTGATGGCGTGCTGACGGAAGCCATGGAGCCCATTGACCGAAAATTTCAGGCTCCTATCATCTCCAGAATAAAAATCATGTCCGACCTGGATATTTCCGAACGCCGGGTGCCTCAGGATGGCCGTTTTCGCTTGAAGATTAAGGATAAAACCATTGACTTTCGGGTGTCCATCATGCCCTGTATTTACGGCGAAGATGCGGTTATCCGCATCCTGGACAAAGAAATGATTACCGAAGCTTTTGCTGAGCTCCGTCTGGACCTGCTTGGTTTTTCTGAGGGAATACTCAGAAAATTCCGGCGCTACATCTACCAACCCTACGGCATGGTCCTGGTTACCGGTCCCACCGGCAGCGGCAAAACAACCACTCTTTACGCCGCTCTGACGGAAATCAAATCTCCTGAAGATAAAATCATCACCATTGAGGACCCGGTGGAATACCAGATTGAGGGTATTACCCAGATACAGGTAAATGAAAAAAAAGGTTTGACCTTTGCCCGCGGCTTGCGTTCCATCCTGCGGCATGACCCGGATAAAATCATGGTCGGCGAAATCCGGGACCCGGAAACAGCCCAGATTGCCATTCAGTCAGCCCTCACCGGCCATCTGGTTTTTACCACCGTGCATGCCAACAATGTTTTTGACGTGATCGGCCGCTTCCTGCACATGCAGGTGGACCCCTATAGTTTTATCTCTGCTTTGAACTGCATCCTGGCCCAGCG
>JBBIRN010000289.1:0-227 GCA_037441785.1 Candidatus Aminicenantota bacterium
TAAAAATAATCTTTTTTCTTGAAAATAAACAGCATGGTCAGAACAAGAACCACAGCCAGCATCAGCACCGTCCAGAATTGCTCACTCAGGCCAAAACGATTCCAGCCCAGACCGACCAGGACAGCGGTGGTGTTAGCCACAGTGGCCACAGATATCCAGCCCAGATAGAGGCTGAAAGGAAGTTTAGCCGGGAATTGGTCGCGGTGGATTTCATCATAGGGCCGCCC
>JBBIRN010000289.1:237-2372 GCA_037441785.1 Candidatus Aminicenantota bacterium
GGTAGATCATTATGAGTAAAATAAGCAGGGTCAGCATCACTACCAGCGAGAGAATTAGCTGCTCGTAATGCCAGGCGAAAATCCAGCCAGCATTGGCCAGACAGGTCAGGAAAAACAAAGCGCTCAGTCGCTTGAAAGCCGGGAAAACCTCACGCCCGGTTATGGCCTGCTTCAGCGAGAAGAAGACAAAAACGGCCAGTAGCAGATAAATCAGCCCCCAGATGGAGAAGGTGAAACCGGCCGGCACGAATAGGTTGGGATATTTGTCTGAAAGCTGACCGGTATTCAGGTTGTTGAGGGGCAGGGCGTTGGCCAGGTAATTGACGGTTACCATCAGCAGCCAGCCGGCCAGGTTAAGCCAGGCCAGCCAGTTGCCTTCAGCCCGCTTTTTTATTTCCGCCTTTTGCCCCCTGAGAAATGATTGATTTCCTTCCACTTTGCCCTCCAAAAATGTCGGTCAATAATAAGCCTTCTTTGATTATAAGATTTTAGCTTTTTTCCTGATTTTAATAAACGCGAAAATTGACCACTTTTTTAATCCAGCGTGGATGATGAATTTTCAGCCGGCTCAGCCTTAATCTTCATAGATGCGGGGCCGGGATAGAATTTCAGAAGGCTGATAATAAAAATTGGCTCCATTTTGAGAAGCAAGTTTAAAGCCCGTTTTAGGGTTTAGCTATTTTGATTTAGCCAGAAATCATTTCGCACCCAGATGCTTGTTTCTCTCAGGCCGACGTCATAAGGAAATTTACTTTTTCAGGGGGACTGCTCCAATTCTTTCGGCTTCTGCCCGGATTAAGGAAATGCCCAGAATTTCTTCCAGCAGGGCGTCGGAGATAAGCGACCAGACATCGGCCGGTGTCATGAGATCAATAACTGCAGGTCCCGGACTTCCTTCCTGATAGTCCTTGAATAGATAGAGAATTTTAGTCCGTCCGGAGGCGGGAAGGTTAGGTCCAGCCACCCAGCCATCACCATCAAAGTCAAAATATGGATCGGAAACTAACACTGAAGCCAGGTCCCACAGCGGAGCGTTCAGTCCCAGAGCCTTATTTATTTCCTCAAGCAGGATATTGGCAATATGGGCGTGGACAGTGTGTCCGGGATGAACGCCGTCCAGTGAGAAGGAGCCGCCCTGGCCCCAGTTTCTGGTCAGAAGGTGACTGTTAACCTCAAGGCCTGTGGAAAAGGCTCTGTTCAATTTCTCACCGGCAGGAACCAGGTGCACGTTGGGTATTCCATTAACGGAAGAGATTAGCATGTTAAAGGAATCAATCCTGCTTTTTATTATTTCTGACTCCGTGCCGCTCATTACCAGTCCATCGTTGCCGAGAATAACAGGGATTCGGCCGACCTCGCCTTCTTTGGCCAGAGCATAAAGGCAGAAAAAGGTCAGAAGAGAAACCCGACCGTTGAAACTTTCGGGGATGGAGTATCCGAGCTTTCCGAGATAGTACTCCAGGTCACCATTTCCCATCAAATAGCCCACTTCCTGGTAATAGGGGTAGGTCAGAAAGAAATAGTGGACGCCGGAGCGGTTCAGGTTGATTCTGGTAATCAGCCGGCTGAGCTGATTGGCGAAATCGCTGGTATCAGTCAGGTTGTGCTCTATGTTGGTAGCGGTATAAGGATTAAAGGCAATGGCTCCCTGATTTTTTCCGTAATTCAGCAGATAGCTGACCAAAGGTTTGAGTTTGTCCTTAATCAGGTCAAAGGGAATGGGGAAATACTGTGGATTTTTGCCCCCGAGGCCAAGCGTCGACAGAGCGGCATCGTTGTTTCCGACCCAGAAGATGACGATAGCCGGACCGGTGCGGTTATTCAGGTGCCAGATAAGAGCATCAATCTGGCTGACCGGCTTCCCGGCCAGGATGTTAATCGGATAGAGCACTTTATCGTGCAGGTCGGTGAAAAGGTAGGGTTGCAGCCGGTCGCAGAGATAATCGGACGAAAGGTAATTGGAACTGCTGCCGGCCCGTTTGTAATATTCATACCCTTCCACTGAAAAGATGTCCTCTCCGTCGACGCCAAAGTTGCTGGGAATGGTCAGGGGGTTGAGCCGGTTGCCGTTGACATCAAGCCAGGCCTGGTTGAATTTCAGCGGCAGCACCAGGCTCAATTTGTTGGCCACGCTT
>JBBIRN010000289.1:2382-2627 GCA_037441785.1 Candidatus Aminicenantota bacterium
GTAGGCATTTTGCAGGTGATATTGATTGTTGGTAGCATCCCTGGTGCCCTGGGGCAGGCTGTCGCCCACTGCCAGCAGTGTCGTCCGGGGAAGGAACAACAGCGAACTGGTCCGGAGGCTGGTTTTTTTAGCTGTCAGCCTCTCCTGACCGGCTGCCGGCAGATAAAAAATTAAGGCTATTACAGCCAGACCGGCCAGAAAAAAGAAAAGACTACGCCCTTTTTCCTTTTTAAGCATTTTGGCCC
>JBBIRN010000290.1:0-2596 GCA_037441785.1 Candidatus Aminicenantota bacterium
GTGCGGCCGACAGCCAGACCGGAGCCGTTTAGAGTGTGGACAAACTCTGGCTTTGCCTTGGCTTCCCTTCTGAACCTTATCTGCGCCCGGCGGGCCTGAAAATCAAAGCAATCGGAACAGGAAGAAATTTCCATGTAACCTTTTCTGGATGGCATCCAGACTTCCAGGTCATAGGTCTTGCCGCTGGCAAAGCCCATGTCACCGGTGCACAGAGCCACCACCCGGTAAGCCAGGCCCAGCCGCTGGAGAACCTTTTCGGCACAGGAAGTCATGTATTCCAGTTCTTCCAGTGATTTTTCCGGCAGAGAAAAAATCATCATTTCCACCTTGTTAAACTGGTGCTGGCGGATTAAACCACGGATGTCCTTGCCATAAGATCCGGCTTCGCTGCGAAAGCAAGGGGTGTAAGCCACAAAACGCTGCGGCAGAGTGGAACCTTCTATGATTTCATTGCGGTAGATGTTGGTTAAAGGCACTTCAGCCGTGGGGATGAGATACCAGTCATAGCCTTCCAGCTTGAACAAATCTTCCGCGAACTTGGGCAGGTTACCGGTTCCGGTCAGGCTGGCAGCATTGGCAATAAAAGGCGGCAGAACTTCCTGGAAGCCATTTTCTCTGGTGTGGAGGTCCAGCATAAAATTAATCAGGGCTCTTTCCAGCCTGGCTCCCAGACCGAAATAAAGAGCAAAGCGTGAACCGGCAATCTTGGCCGCGCGCTCAAAATCCAGTATGTTCAAATTTTTGCCGATATCCCAGTGCGGCAGGGGGGCAAAATCAAATACCGGAGGCTCCCCTACTACTCTGACCACCACATTCTCTTCCGCACTGCTGCCCACCGGCACTGAGGCGTGTGGCAGATTAGGCAGGCGCAACAACAGAGTATTCAGTTTTTCTTCCAGTTCTCTGGATTCTTTTTCCAGGGCTGAAATGGCCTCGCCCACTTTCCTTGATTCTTCAATCAAGGGCGAAACATCCTGGCCCTGCGGCTTGAGCTTTTTTACTTCTTCCGAGATCCGGTTGCGTTGCTCCCGCAGAGCCTGTATCTGTTGCCCGAGGCTTTTCATCCGGTCGGCCAGGCGGTGAACTTCTTCCAGGTCCGCTACCACCTGCGGTTGCCCGCGGCTGGCTAACCGGCGCTTTACTTCTGCAAAATTTTCCTGAATGAACTTTAGGTCCAGCATGGCTTGATTATAGCACAGGATAAATTGAAGCCAAAAGTTTTGCCCGGACGCCGGACGGGCTGAGATTGAACCTGCCTGAAAAACGGCATAAAATGAACTGGCATGAAGAAATATTACGTGGGCACAGCCGGCTGGAGTTACGAGGACTGGGAAGGTATTGTTTACCCACCGGTCAAGGGCCGCGGCTTCCATCCCTTAGAATACCTGGCTCGCTTCATTGACCTTGTGGAAATTAACTCCACGTTTTACCGCCCGGCTTCTCCGGGAATGGCTTATGCCTGGTTGAGGCGGGTTCAGGCCTATGCTGATTTTTTGTTTACCGTCAAGCTGCTTCAGGTTTTTACTCATCAGCGCCAGAATTTTTCTAAAAAAGACGTTGATGATTTTAAAAAAGGAATAGCGCCGCTGGCGGCCAGACAGCGGTTGGCCGCGGTTTTAATCCAGTTTCCCTGGTCTTTTATCAACACGGCCGAAAACCGGGAATATTTAGAAAAGCTTTTTTCTCTTTTTGCTGAATTTCCTTTGGCTCTGGAGGTGCGACACTCATCCTGGGACCGGCCGGAATTCTACGATTTCTTAAAAGAATACGGCGTCTGTTACTGCAACATTGACCAGCCGATTTTTCATCATTCTATCAAGCCCTCCGCCATAGTTACCAACCCGGATTTTTCCTACGTCAGACTCCACGGCCGGAACTATAAAGACTGGTTCCGGGAAGACGCCGGACGCGACGACCGCTATAATTATCTTTATTCCAAAGAGGAACTTGAGGAATGGATAGGCCGGATAAAGCAACTGGCTGAAGGAAGTAACCGGGTGTTTATCATCACCAACAACCACTATCGCGGTCAGGCTCTGGCCAACGCCCTGCAGATTAAAAACATGTTGACCGGCGAGAAACTCCAGATTCCAGCCACCATGCTGGAAAAATATCCGGTCCTGAAGGAAATAGCCAAAAAATTAGAAAAAGGACAGAAAGACCTGTTTGAAGAACGGACAGAACAAAAAGACCAAACAAGCAAAAAAGAAGATTCAGGAAGCAGCTGATGACATGAATTAAGTGATGGCATGAATTAAGTGATAGCATGAAGCAAGAGATGGAATGAAGTAAGTGATGGAATGAATTAAGCATCAACCTGAAGCAAGTGATGGAATGAAACAATAGATGACCTCAAAGTAAGAGATGATGAGCCTGGCCGTTCAACCTCCAGTAAAGGGAAAAAGAAATCTATTTTTCGCGTAACTGGAAATTTATAATTTGTCAGAAGACAGTTTACTTCTTCAAATACTCTCTTCTCTATCGTTAGCTCAGGCAATAAAAGCTACATTTAATGAACAGGAGCAGAGAACCAGATTAAAAAATTTTCGAAAAGCATATGAGCTTCCCTGTGGCTGAAAGTTAGGAAATTCCCCGG
>JBBIRN010000291.1:0-2588 GCA_037441785.1 Candidatus Aminicenantota bacterium
TTTATTGATTTGTTGTCATGAAGCCGCCAGCGGGGACCAGGAACTAAAAAGAAAAAAAATTGGAGTATCTTTATCACCGCCTTTTTTATAGTTTATTTCTCAGTTTTTTTTGTAAAATAATCCCAGACGGGTGGAAAGGAGGATTTTATGTTAAAGGGCTTTAAGGCTTTTATCATGAGGGGCAATGTCATTGACCTGGCGGTAGCTGTCATCATCGGTGCAGCCTTTAACCAGGTAGTTAACTCCATGGTAGGAGATGTCCTGACCCCGCTCATAGGTGCTATTTTTGGCCGTCCGGATTTTTCCGGCATCGTCCTGGGGCCGGTTTTTCTGGGCAAGTTTATCAACGCCCTGGTAAATTTTCTGATTGTCTCGGCCACTATTTATTTTGCCATCGTCGTGCCGATGAAGAAAGTCCAGGAAAGGTTGGAAAAAAAGAAAGCGGCTGAGGCCGCGGCCGCGCCCACTCCGGCTCCTTCAGAAGAAGTCAGGTTGCTCTCAGAAATTCTGGAAACCCTAAAGAAAAAGGCCTGAAAGACGGACTGGGTCAAAAGGCCAGGCTGATTTTTTGCTGGCTGAAGGAGTCTTCAGGCAATTAATTTGCTCCCGGCTGCTCTTTAATTTTCTTTGTTTAAATTTTCTCTAAACCTGGTTTCAGGCAGTTAAATTTTAAAGGCCTTTCTGGTATTGTATTATTAACAACAGGTTATTGGTAAAAAGTGAAATTTTCAAGGTTTTTACATTTTTAATCATTCAGGCGGATAAAAAATTTATGGACGAAAGCGAACAATAAAACGAAAGGAGATAAAAAGCATGGCCAGGATGGTTTTTCATAAAGCCTTGATTACCGGCGCCTCAGCCGGTATGGGACTGGAGTTCGCCCGGCAACTGGCAGCCACGGGCACGGATTTAATCCTGGTGGCGCGTCGCCTGGAAAGGCTGGAGAAGTTAGCCCGGGAGCTTAACCAGGAATTTGGCGTTCAGGTGGAAGTGCTGTCTGCGGACCTGACCAGAGATGAGGACCTGCAAAAAGTGGCCCAGAAAATCAGGGAAACGCCCGACCTGGACCTTTTAATAAACAACGCTGGTTTTGGCGGGAAGGGCAAGTTTCATGAAGACCAGCAGGGCGAAGCAGAGAAGATGATTAAAGTTCACGTGCTGGCGCCGGTGGTCTTAAGCCGGGCCGCTTTATCCGACATGCTGAAAAACAGGCGAGGAGCGATAATCAATGTTGCTTCCATAGCGGCCTTTTCTCCCCTGTCCGGAGCCATGTACAGCTCGACCAAGGCTTTTCTGGTGATGTTTTCTGAAAACCTTCAGGCTGAACTTCTGGACACGGGGATTAAAGTTCAGGCTTTGTGCCCGGGCCTGACCCATACTGAGTTTCATGAGGTGGCCGGGATAAACAAGGAAGCCATACCGGGCTTTCTCTGGATGACCGCAGATAGAGTGGTCAGGATATCTCTTAAGGCTCTGAACCGAAACAAAGTAATCATCATTCCCGGAAGAAGAAATAAACTGCTGGCTTTCCTGATGCGCTGTCCCCTGACTTTTGGCCTGGTGCGCTGGGCAGCCAGGCAAAAATGGTTGAGAAAGAAAGCCAGCCTTTAATCCGGGCCAGGCCGGAGCCGGTAAAAAAGTATACTAATTTAGTAGGAATTGCCACATGCGTCTTAAGGAAATAAGACCACCCGGGGAGAAGAAAGGGCGAGCCCGCACGCTGCTTCTACTTTCTGGCGGACTGGACAGTATCCTGGCGGGGAAAATCCTGGAAGAGCAGGGCGTGGAAATCGTCGGGCTGACTTTTACCAGCCTGTTTTTTGGCCCGAAGGAAGCCATCAAAGCAGCCGAAGAGCAGGGCTGGCCCCTGATTATGGCGGAGATAACAGAAGAAGAAATTCAGATAGTGGAACATCCAAGATACGGCTACGGCCGGAACATGAACCCCTGCATAGACTGCCACGGCCAGATGGTCAGGATAGCCGCCCAGCTGCTCAAAGGCTACCAGGCGGATTTTGTGACCACGGGTGAAGTTCTGGGGGAAAGGCCCAAGTCGCAGAACCGCCAGTCCCTTGACCTGGTTGAAAAGCTCGGTCAGGCTAAAGGACTGGTACTGAGGCCGCTCTCGGCCAAGCTTCTGCCTCCAACGCCGATGGAAGTAGAAGGGCTGGTGGACCGGGAGAAGCTTCTGGATATCTCTGGCCGCTCCAGAAAACGTCAGCTGGAACTGGCTGCCAAGTACGGGATTAAAGAATACCCCACGCCGGCGGGCGGCTGCCTGCTGACTGACCCCGGTTTTTCTCAGCGCCTGAAAAATCTTCTGTGCTGGAGAGGGAAACTCCTGGCTGAAGATATCTTGCTTATCAAAGTGGGCCGGCTTTTTTTTGAGGAAGAGGCTTTTTTCGTCATCGGCCGTAATGAGCAGGAGAACGAGAAGCTGAGGAAAAGAATCCTTCCAGATGATGTGGTGATTTATCTGGCTGACGGGCTGGGGCCGCTGACGGTGGTGAGGTTAAAGAAAAAGCCCTGGCCAAAAGAGACAGAGAAAGCCGAAACAGAGGGCAGGGCGGAATATCTGGGAGGAAAGG
>JBBIRN010000292.1:0-2582 GCA_037441785.1 Candidatus Aminicenantota bacterium
TGACCTGAGACAAAAAATAGCCGAAGTAGAAAAAGAATTGGGGTTGAGTTTTTCTGACCAGCAAAGAAAGGCGGTAGAAAGTTGTTTTCAGAGAAAAATTCTGATTATCACCGGCGGACCGGGCACCGGGAAAACGACCATTGTCCGGGCCATCGTGGAAATCTTTGAAAAATGGCAGAAGAGAATTTTACTGGCCGCTCCCACGGGGCGGGCGGCTAAAAGGTTGTCTGAAACCACCGGTCGGGAGGCTAAAACCATCCATCGTCTTTTAGAATATCAGCCGCAGGAAAACCGCTTCAAGCGGGGTCCTAGTTATCCGCTGAAAGCCCAGGCCCTAGTGGTGGATGAATTTTCCATGGTGGACCTGCCGTTGATGTACCATCTGCTCATAGCCCTTACTCCGGAGACACGGTTGATACTGGTGGGCGACAAAGACCAGCTTCCTTCGGTGGGTCCAGGCAATTTGTTGCGAGACCTGATTGCTTCCGGGGTGGTGGAGGTTATCAGGCTGACGGAGATTTTCCGCCAGGCCCGAGAAAGCCTGATTGTGGTCAATGCTCACCGGATAAATGAAGGGCAAGGGTTGATTTACCCGCCCCGGAAAGACTCCACGGCTGATTTTTATTTCATCCACCAGGAAGATGAAGAAAAAGTTTTGCAGCTGATAATCAAACTGTCCAGGCTAAACGTACCTCGCCGTCTAGCACTTTCTCCTCTGTCCACTCAGATTCAGGTTATTTCTCCCATGTACCGGGGACTGGCCGGAGTGGACCGCCTGAACCAGGAACTCCAGAAAGCTTTAAACCCTCAGCCCGTAGTGCTCAGAGCCGGGCAGAAGGAATTTCGCCTGGGCGATAAAGTGATGCAGATACGCAATGATTATGAAAAAGAAGTTTTTAACGGCGACCTGGGCAACGTGGTGCAGCTGGACACAGACAACTTCAGGCTTTTAGTTGATTTTGATGGCCGGCTGGTAGTTTATGAAAAAGATGAACTGGTGGACCTGGTTCTGGCTTATGCCATCTCCGTGCATAAGGCTCAGGGAAATGAATACCAGGCTGTCATCATGCCACTTCTGCCCCAGCATTACATCATGCTGCAGAGAAATCTTTTTTACACGGCTCTGACCAGAGCCAGGAAATTGTGTGTGATCATCGGCTCTTATCGGGCTTTGCACATGGCCATAAAAAATGACCGTCCGGTTAAAAGGAACTGCCGCTTGCAAGAAAAAATACGGGAATTGCTCAGGGAAACTCCGCCTGATTTGCGTTTGTATTAATTTTAAGCTTTAGTATAATAGCCAGAGAAAGGAGGCAACATGAATAAGTGGGAATGTACGGCCTGTGGCTATATCTATGACCCGGAGCAAGGGGACCCGGACCACAACATCCCGCCGGGCACACCTTTTGAGTCATTGCCGGATGACTGGGTCTGCCCGCAGTGCGGAGTGGGTAAAGAATTCTTCCAGAAAGTTGAAGAAAGCTGATTGGTGTCTTAAAAGAAACCAGAGTAAAAAATGAGAATCGTCATTGCCGGTAATGGTCTGGCCGGAACCATGGTGGCCAAAACGGTCAGAGAGCTGGACAGCTCGGCGGAAATAAAAATTTTTTCAGAAGAAAGACATCATTATTATCCAAGACCGAACATGATTGATTTTCTGGCGGGCCTGCTGCCGCTGGAAAAAGTATTTGCCTTCCCGCCTGATTGGGTGGTCAGGCAAAAAATTGAGCTTCATCTGAACCGCCGGCTGCTTAAACTGGACCTGGAAAAACAGCAGGTGACCCTGGAAGGCGGGGAGAGCCTTCCTTTTGATTACCTGGTACTGACCACCGGTTCTGTGCCCTGGGCGCCACCGCTTAAAGGTCTGGGGAAATCCGGAGTTTTTTATTTTCGCACGCTTGATGAGGCCCTGAGCCTGATTGATTATCTTCAGTCCAGACCGGAAGTGGTCATACTGGGAGGTGGCCTGCTGGGCCTGGAAATAGCCAGAGCTCTGCGCACCCGGGGGCTGGAAAAAGTTACGGTGGTGGAAGTTTATGACCGTCTTTTGCCCAGACAGCTTGACCCGGAAGCCGCTTCGCTTCTGAGGCGAAAGCTTGAAGAAACAAAAATTAATTTCTTGCTGGGCCGGGTGGCAGAAGAAATAATCGGTGAGGGCTCGGTCAGTGGAGTCAGGTTTAAAGATGGTGAAATAAAACCAACCGGCGCGGTCATCATCGCTTCTGGAGTCAGACCCCAGGTAGAGCTGGCGGCAGAAAGCGGGTTAAAAGTCAACCGGGGAATAGTGGTAGATGATTACCTGAAGACCAGTCATCCCCGGGTGCTGGCCGCGGGAGATGTGGCTGAGCACCGGGAAAAAGTTTATGGTTTGATTCCGGCGGCTTTTGACCAGGCCAGAGCCCTAGCTTATAACCTTTGCGGTCAGGTGAAAAGGTACGAGGGCACGATTCCTTCCAGTACGCTTAAAGTTGCGGGTGTTTATGTCACTTCCATCGGTCTGGTAAATCCGGAGGGAAATGAGTTTACCTCCCTGGTGAAGAAAGATGAAGAGGCCGGAATTTATAAAAAGCTGGTTTTAAAAA
>JBBIRN010000293.1:0-2557 GCA_037441785.1 Candidatus Aminicenantota bacterium
GGCAATACGTCGCGATTTAAAATTATGTTAAATTCAAAGTGCTCACCGCTCTCGGTGCGGAAATTTAAAGGTGCCAGAAAAATTCTTCTGGTTTCTAACGCGCCGTTTAAGTCCCAGTAGAAGGTAGAGCGAAACTCAAAAAAGAATTGACGGACTAAATCTCCGATAAAACCTTTTTCCGGTCGCGGCTGGTAAGCCAATCCAAAATTGGCATTGCGCACGCCGTTGCGGCTGATGAAGCCCAGTCCAGGTTCAAAAGCATCGCCGTAAAAGTTATAAGAGCCGTTTATGTCCCAGAGGTCGTTGGGATAATCTAACCTGAGTCCATAAGCCTGATGGTAGCCGGAATTCAGTTCATTCCAGTTATACAGGTACCACAAACCAAGAAGGAAGTTTTTATCGCCCCGAAAACGGGAGGTCTGGTAAACAAAGTCAAACCCGGCTAAAGTGTTTTTTTGGCCGGTGGGTTCACCGTTGGTAAAAATAACTCCTACGCGGCTTTCCTGAAAGATATCCTGGTAGATTCTGGCGGCCAGGAAATTCTGACTGTTTAAATAGATGCCATCAGCCTCATTGCTGTAGGCTTTAGTTTTCATATCCAGAATGGCCACATTTGTCCGGCCTAATTTGCCGAAAAGCTTTAAGCCAAAATCAACGGGTATTTGATTTCCTTCATAGAGGCCTATTCTTCGGCTGAAAAATGGTGAGAAAGAACTCATCCCACCCGGTCCGAAGTTGAAAATCTCTGAACCTTCCAGAAAGAATGTTCTTTTTTCCGGGAAATAAAGAGGAAAACGGGTCAGGTTAAGACGGCGCTCATCAGCCTCAGTTTCGGCAAAGTCAGTGTGGTAGGTCAGGGCACCGGTAAAATTGGGGGTGAATTTTTTGTAGAGGTCAAAACCGCCCTGCCAGCCGTAATTGGTTTTTGGAGATACTTCGGGGTTCTGGCTGGAATAAACTAAACTGTAAGGCCTGAAGGTGATTCCTAACCCCTGATTAGCCTGGCCCAGACCCTCAAGCAAGGCCGCTTCGTTGGCGTTATAGAAAAAACTATTCTGGCTTTTGGCTGAGAGCCTGATAGTTTCCTGCTTTCTCGGAATATAACGTTCCACATTAAATCCCCAGGCATTAAGCTTTCGATTAAAGCCAATGGTTTTGAAGGGTATTTTTATTTCTGCTGACCAACCATCACTATGGATTTTGCACCGGGCATCCCAGATTCCATCCCAGCTGAGGCTTAAATGTTCACCAGAAGCTAATCCTTCAGCTCGAGCACCCCGGGCGTTAACAATAAAGACATAGGAATTGCGCTTGTCCTGGTAGGGGTCAAGAAGGATTTTGACCACGTCATCACCGGGATTGCGGCTGAAATCCTGAGAGTCTCTGGTCATGGTGTTGGCCGAGATGCGGGCTGCTTCCTTGTCATAACAATATACACCTATATAAAGGTTGTTTTGGTCTTTGAGGACCTTAATTACTGTCTTTTCTGAGGGGTTAGCTCCGAAGACAGGGAAGATTTGTTTAAAATTATCAAAAGCGGGAGCTTCCTGCCAGACGGGGTCATCCAGATTTCCATCCAGGACCGGACCTTTGTTGACGCTGGTAACTTTAAGTACCGGAACTTCCTGGGCAGAAACAGACAATGATAGAAACAGAAAAGATAAAAAGACAAATAGCAGGGTTAATAATTTGCTTTGAGCTGCCTGATAAGTTTTTCTGCCGTTGTTCATTCTTGCTTGTCTTCTCCTAGCCTTTATCAGAATGTTTAAAAGATGAATTCTAAAATTATAAATAAATCCACCTTAATTTTCTATTAATTTTGAAAAAAATATTATTAATTTTGTAGGGATTCGTCTGACTTTAATGGCTGGTTTCTTTAGTTTTACGGGTTTCTCATTCTAACTCACGCAGCCAGATGTTACGGAAGCGAACGGGATGGTTGTGGTCCTGAAGCATCAGAGGAAGCTTATCGGCGTGAGCTTTGTAAGGGGGACGGGCCTTATGAGCCGTAGGGCCGGTTAGCTCAACATTATCTTGAATCAAAATTCCGTTCTGGAGAACCGTCATTCTGGCTGGCTCCAGCAGCTTTCCTTCGCTATCAAATTTTGGGGCGTGGAAAATTATGTCATAGGTCTGCCATTCTCCTGGCCGGCGGCAGGCATTAACCAGCGGAGGATACTGGCCGTAGATGGCGCCAGCCATGCCATCCGCATAGGTCTTGTTTTCGTATGAGTCTAGAACCTGAACTTCGTAAAGCCCCATCAGGAAAACACCGCTATTGCCCCGGTCCTGCCCTGAACCTTGGGGTGGGTAGGGAGTAGCCCATTCTATATGAAGCTGACAGCTGCCAAAACCCATTTTGGTCTGGATGTTGCCTGTGCCCGGCACTACTTCCATGTAGTCACCTTCAACTTTCCAGCGAGCAGGTTGTCCCTTGGAATCCACCCAGTTAAGCAGGTTTTTCCCGTCAAAAATCACTATAGCATCAGAGGGTGGCGGAACAGGTGGAAGCGGGGGACCGGGTGTAACCACAGGGGGAAGAGGGCGGTTGGGGTCA
>JBBIRN010000294.1:0-2541 GCA_037441785.1 Candidatus Aminicenantota bacterium
ACAGGGCAAAAAGGTTTTTGCCCAGGTTCAGGGCTAAGGGGTGAACACGGAAACTGCTCAGCCGGAAGAGTATGACAGCTACGGCCCACACGGCGGCTGAAGCCAGAGCCAGCCACTCGCCAGAATGAACGATTGAAGACATGAAAATTTCACTCACCCAGATTCAGGTTAAGTCTGCTTTATAGCAGATTAAAACCGGTTCGTCAATTGAGGCCTCATCCTGCCGAACCAGCCGTTTTGCTGGCTCTGATTAAAATTTTAATTCAGGAAGAAAATTTCTTTATTAAGAAATCTCCTGAGTTAGCAAAAATCTTAAAAACTCAGGTTGCAATTGAAATCATAAATGACGTATTTTATATCCTTAATATTTTTTTTCTGGAGGTTATGATGAGTTTTAAAAATTCCAGAGGGCTATTTCTTCTGGCTGTTTGTTTATCCGGGCTTTTAATCCTGTCTTCTGCAGGCTGTAAAGCCGAAAAACAGGGGCCGGCACCGGTCCAGAAAACAGTCATCCAGGTCGGTGATAAGGAAATTCAGGCTAAAGATGAAGCCATTTACAAAACCCGCGAATATAATGGCCACAAGCACGAATATCTTTCACTGGATTTTTCTAAGATTGACCATCCTGCTTCGGTCTCTGAATTCCAGCAGGTTTTCCACCAGCCACCCCTCAGGCAGTACAACACTGGAACCTGCTGGTGCTTTTCCACTACTTCTTTCCTGGAATCCGAGCTCAAGAGGCTGGGCCGGGGAGAGTTCAAGCTTTCTGAGATGTACACGGTTTACTGGGAATACGTGGAGAAGGCCCGGCGGTTTATCAAGGAAAAAGGTAACAGCTTTCTCGGCGAAGGCTCAGAGCACAACGCTGTTTTCCTGCGGATGAAACAATACGGCGCTGTTCCGGCCAGTGCCTACACCGGACTTCTGCCAGGTCGGACAGAGCATGACCACTCGGCTCTGTTTAAGGAAATTAGTGATTATCTGGAGTTCTGCAAAAAGAACAACTACTGGGATGAAGAAAAAGCCGTGGCCTACGTGAAACTCATCCTCAACAAGCATTTGGGTGAACCACCAGCGGAGATCGAGTACAACGGTCAGAAAATGACTCCCAAAGACTTCCTGGACAAAGTGCTCCGGCTTCCCCTTGATGATTACGTGAGTTTTATGTCCTTTAAATATCTGCCCTTTTACACCAAAGGCGAGTATAAAGCACCTGATAACTGGTGGCATTCCCAGGATTACTACAACGTGCCCCTGGATGAGTTTTATCAGGCCATTGTTCAGGCCCTTAAAAATGGCTATTCCGTTGCTCTGGGAGGCGATGTCTCTGAGCCTGGTATCAGCGGAGATGAAGGCCTGGCCATAGTTCCTTCTTTTGATATTCTGCCGGCGCTGATTGACCAGGAGGCCCGTGAGTTTAGGTTTTATAACAATACTTCTACCGATGACCATGCCATTCACTGTGTGGGCCTGACCCAGAAAGGTGACCATACCTGGTTTTTGATTAAGGATTCAGGAGCGGGAGCTCATCGTGGACCTTTTAAGGGCTACATTCTTTACCGGGATGATTTTGTCAAGCTGAAGATGCTGGTCTTTACTGTGCATAAGGACGCCGTGGCTGACCTGCTGAAAAAATTTGAGCAGAAATAAAGCTGTTTTCTTATCCTGAAAACTAATTTAAAAGACTTTGAGCCACCTGGCCAGGGCCGGGTGGCTCTTTTTTTTAGCTTCACCCGGGCGGCCAGCTTTTTTAAGCGGGGCAAGGTTTTTTGTCTGATGTTTAGGATAACATTTAGTAAAAACTTCAGAGCATTAAAACTTCAGAGCATTTGCCTGGCAGCCGCGCCCTGAATTTCTTAAAGTCTTATCATCCGGACTTGACTGAGGTATAATTTCAAAAAAAGGTTGAATTTAATCATGTCCAAACCTGTATGTCTGACTTCTTTGTCATTGCCAGAGCTGGAAGACCACCTGAAAAAGATGGGAGAGCCAGCCTTTCGGGCCAGGCAGTTATTCCACTGGATATACCGGGCCGGAAAGACTGATTTCCAGGAATTTTCAGACCTACCCAAAGCCCTGAGACAGCGACTGCAGGAAAACTTTATCATTAACCCGCTGAAACTGGCTCAGAGTATCTCTGCTAAAGATGGCACCACCAAGTATCTGTTTGAACTGCCTGATGGTTATTTTGTGGAAACGGTGCTTATTCCGTCCGCTGAACGCCGGACTGTTTGCCTTTCCACCCAGGTTGGCTGCAAGTACCGCTGCGCTTTCTGTGCCAGCGGGCTTAACGGTTTCAAGAGAAATTTAACCGCTGGTGAGATAGTCAGCCAGGTTCTGTCCATCAAACTGGCCACCGGCCTGGAAATTACCAACCTGGTTTTTATGGGCATGGGTGAACCGCTTGATAACCTGGATAATGTCCTTAAGGCCATTCGTATCCTTAACGACGAAAACGGCCTGAACCTCGGAGCCAGGCGGATGACAGTTTCTACTGCTGGCGTCATTCCTGGCATAAAAAAGCTTAAGGAGTTTGAACTC
>JBBIRN010000295.1:0-2533 GCA_037441785.1 Candidatus Aminicenantota bacterium
CATGACCGCCCGGGATTACGCTGAGGCCAGAGCCAGCCTCCATTACGAAAGGGCCATCCGGCTTTTTCAGATGATTTCCCAGGGAACCTACCTCAGCGAAGAAGATGAATATTTTCTCAAATTAGTGGAAAAAGAAGATTCTCTTTTTAAGGAGATAAGGTTGCCCGATGGAAACATTCTATAAAAAAATTCTGGTCATGATTTTAAGCGGGGGAAAAGGCGAAAGGCTTTATCCTGTGACCAGGGACCGGGCTAAACCATCTGTGCCTTTTGCCGGAAGTTACCGTATCATTGATTTCAGTCTTTCCAACTCTCTCAATTCCGGCTTCAGAAAGATTGCCCTGCTTACCCAGTATAAATCTTTATCCTTAGAAAGGCATATTCTCCGGGGCTGGAGTATTTTTCATCCGGAGAGCAATGAATACATCATTTCTTTGCCGGCTCAGGGGCGAGTTAGCGAACATTGGTACGAAGGCACGGCGGACGCTGTCTTCCAGAACATCTACACCATCCAGCAGGAAAATCCGGATGCCATTCTGATTCTCTCTGGAGACCATGTTTATAAAGCTGATTACCGCCGGGTGTTAAAATTCTTTCTGGACCGGCAGGCAGAAGTGGTGATTATGGCTCACACCTGCCCGCTGGAAGAAGCCAGCCGCTTTGGCGTCATGTCCGTGAACGAAGAGCGGCGTATTATCAACTTCACGGAAAAACCCAAAAAACCGCAGCCTGTGCCCTGGGACAGTAACCAGGCTTTGATTTCCATGGGTGTTTATCTGTTCAGTACTCCGGTTCTGGTCAAGGCTTTAATCAAAGATGCCCGGAATGCCAAGTCCAGCCATGATTTCGGCAAGGATGTCCTGCCAGATTTAATCAAGCAACACCGGGTGTATGCCTACGTTTATGAAGATTACTGGCAGGATATCGGAACGATCGACGCCTACTGGAAGGCGAACATGGATTTTCTTTCGCCAGACCCACCGATAAAACTCAACGACCCGAACTGGCCGATTCGCACCTATAAACCTCAGTATCCGCCGACTTATGTGGGCGGGGGAGAGATAATCAACAGTATTGTTGGTGATGGCTGTTACATCCAGGGAGGCAAGGTGGTCAATTCCATTCTGTCTCCTGGGGTCACAGTAGAACCAGAGGCCGAAATAGAAGAATCCATCATCCTGGAAGGAGCCATCATCAGAAGAGGTGCCAGGGTTTTTAAAAGCATCGTTGATAAACAGGCTATTATCCCGGCTAATTTCTCGGTTGGTCTGGACCTGGAAAAAGACCGTTCCTACTTCAAAATTAGCCCTCTGGGCATAAGAACCATACCCAAAGGCTGGAGACTGGAATGATAAAAAGGTTTGGACTGCAGCCTTTAAGCTTTTCGCTGGAAAGCTCCAAAGAGATGGTGCTTCTCTCTATCATTGCTCAGAGTTTTTTCCAGCCTTTTTCTCTGGATGATAACCTGCTGGTCATCCTGACGGCCCTGACTTCCGGAAGCGGGGTCGGGTTTAACCGGGCTTTACTGTTTCTGAAAGAAGGGGAAAGACTCCAGGCCCGCATGTGGCTTGGCCCGCGTTCCCCGGAAGAAGCTCAGGCCATCTGGTCCATGCTTTCCACCCCGGGCCTCGGTTATGCCGAAATCGTGGAGCACAACCGCGAACTGGTGGAAAGGATGATGGAAACTCTCAGACCCAAGTTGAAGCTGCTGAGCTATAACCTGGATGCTCCGGAGGTTAAAATCCCGGCCCTGGCAGCTAAAAACCAGGAAATTATCCTGGTGGAAGAAGCCAGGAAAGAACCCCTGGTAGATGACAACTTCCGTGATTTTGTGGAGGTAGATTCGTTCCTCTGTCTGCCGCTGGTGGCCAAAAACGAAATTATGGGTGAGATAGTAGTGGATAACGGCATAACCCATGCTCCGATTACCAACAAGGACATAGAGCTGGCCAGTCTTTGTGCTCTGCTGGCTGGTAATTACGTTTATACCACCCATCTGTACAAGAAGGTTCTGGAGATGGAGAAAATGGCCGCTCTGGGCGAGATGGCGGCTTTTATTTCCCATCAGCTAAGAAATCCCATCGTCACCATCGGTGGTTTTACCAGCCAGCTTCTCCACCGCCCCTGCGACCAGGAAAAATGTCAGAGAAACCTGGCCATCATCCTTCAGGAAACCAAACATCTGGAAGATATTATCTTTAAGATTAGCCACTTTTTAAAAATCACTATCAAAGAACTCCGGCCGATAGACGTCCGGCCAATTTTACAGTCCATCATAGAACGGCCAGACCTCAAGCTCAAAGCCGAAAACAAGAGATTAATCTTACGCCAGGCTGAAGAATTGCCTAAAATTCTGTGTGACCCTGTTTATTTTGAAGAAGCCATCGTTAACCTCCTGGATAATGCCCTTGACGTCACTCCCGAGGGAGGTTATGTTTACATCCGGGCTTTTCCTCAGAACAGAAAATGGTTAAGGTTGACCATAAAGGATTCCTGACCGGGGCTGGACGAAAAGATGCGGGAAAAAATATTT
>JBBIRN010000296.1:0-2498 GCA_037441785.1 Candidatus Aminicenantota bacterium
TCTTGCCATCACTTTTTAATAAAATATAAAAAAAACGTTCTTTTTTCAACCATAAACCGACATTTATTTTTGCTGAAAACCTCGGCTCATTGGACAGCCAGGGCAATTTTGTGCTATTTTTTGATTATGAAAATAGCCATAGCCCAGATCTCGCCCGTTCTCGGAAACCTCAAAAAGAATCTGGCCCATCACCTGGAGCTGGTAGAAAAAGCCAGGAAGCAGGGAGCTGATTTGCTTGTTTTCCCGGAACTGAGCCTTACCGGCTATACGCTCCGGGACCTGGTCCCCGAATTAGCCATCATCCCTGAGCGCTCCGAATTTTTCTCTGCTCTGGTTGAGGCTTCCAGGAATATTGACCTGGTAGTCGGCCTGGTCGAGGAAAGGCCAGATAATCCCGGGATTTTTTACAATTCAGCTGCCTACCTGTCCAGGGGAAAAGTTCTTCATGTTCATCGCAAGGTTTTCCTGCCCACTTCAGGTATGTTTGAAGAGGGCAGGTTTTTTGCCGCGGGAAAGGATTTCAGGTCTTTTTCTTCAGACTGGGCCAGAACCGGAGTTCTCATCTGCCGCGATTTTCTGCATTACTGTTCCAGCTACTGCCTTTTTGCTGATGGAGCCGGTCTGATTATTACTATTTCCGCCGCCCCTGGCCGTGGAGTATCTGACCTCCAAAGCCAGGGTTTTGAGACCAGCCGGATGTGGGAATTGATGGGCGAAGCTATAGCCTTTTTCTCCAGCGCCTTCGTGGTTTATTGCAACCGGGTTGGAGTGGAAGATGGCGCCACTTTTGCCGGAGGCTCTTTTATTTATTCGCCATTCGGCAAATTAATCACCAGGCTTCCTTATCTTGACGAGGCTTTCCTGGTCCAGGAAATTGACCTGGAGGAAATAAGACGCGCTCGAAAAAGCTGGCCTTTCCGCCGGGATGACCGGCCGGAGGTAATCTGGCAATCACTGGAAAAAATTATCAAGGAAAAACAATGAAGATTAATCCTGAGCTGGTCACCAGGGTTCTGACCAAGTTTATCAGCGACGAGACCCACAAAGCCGGGTTTGAACGCGTCATCCTGGGCCTGTCCGGAGGCCTTGATTCCAGCGTGTGTGCCTGCCTGGCCGTCAGAGCCTTGGGCCGCGAACATGTCCTGGCTCTTATCATGCCTTACCGCGACCTGGACCTGGAAGGTCAGGAACACGCCAGAAAAATGGCCGAGCTTCTGCAAATCAGCTACCGGAAGATAGACATCTCCACCCAGATAGAGGCCTATTTTTCGGCTTTCCCCACTGAGAATCAATTGCTCCGTGGTAACAAGATGGCCAGGGAAAGGATGTCCATCCTGTATGATTTTTCTGCCCGGGAGAAGGCTCTTATTCTTGGCACCAGCAATAAAACAGAACTGCTTATTGGCTACGGCACCATCCACGGCGATATGGCCTGCGGCATAAACCCGATGGGCGACCTTTATAAAACTCAGGTTCGGGAATTAGCCAGGTATCTTAAGTTGCCAGAAGAAATCATCAACAAAAAACCTACCGCCGGTCTCTGGCCGGGTCAGACAGATGAGGAAGAAATAGGCCTTTCTTATGAAGAGCTGGACAGCATCCTGTACCAGCTGGTGGATTTGAGACAATCACCTGAAGAAATAATTAGCTCCGGTCATGACGAGAAAAAAGTAAAAAGAATAATAGACATGATTAAAAAATCAGAATTTAAAAGAAGAATGCCTCCGGTTGCTAAAATCTCTTCCCGCACCGTCGGGCACGACTTCCTTTATCCCTATGACTGGGACAAATAATTTAAAATCCTAAAATGAGTCCAAAAGGCAGGCTGTTTATCGTTGGCACCCCCATCGGTCATCTGGAAGATATTACCCTCAGGGCTTTAAAAATCCTCAAAGAAGTAGAAGCTATCGCCTGTGAAGATACCAGGCAAACTATCAAGCTGCTTAACGCCTATGGCCTGAAAAAAAGGCTGATTTCTTACTTTCACCCTAAAGAAAACCAGAAACTGCCAGAAATATTAGCCCTGCTCAACCAGGGAAAGGATGTAGCATTGGTCTCGGATGCTGGTATGCCGGGTATTTCTGACCCCGGGTTTCCGCTCATAAGAGAAGCCATAAACCAGCAAATTGAAGTCATTCCCGTACCCGGCCCCAGCGCGGTAATCGCCGCCCTGGCAGCTTCTGGCCTGCCCACCCACCGGTTTGTTTTTCTGGGTTTCCCACCGGTTAAAAAAGGCTCCCTGAAGAATTTTTTATCAGAGCTAAAAGAAGAAAAGGGAACCATGGTTTTCTTCCTGCCCGCTAGACGCCTGAAAGATTTTCTTCCGCTGGCAGCTGAGGTGTTGGGGGAAAGAAGAGCGGTGGTCGCCAGGGAATTGACCAAGGTGCATGAAGAATTTATCAGGGGGAACCTGGCTGAGCTTCCTGGCCAGCTAAAAGAAGAACAGTTAAGGGGAGAATGTACCATTCTGATTGAGGGAAAGCCAAAATAAAAAAAAT
>JBBIRN010000297.1:0-2495 GCA_037441785.1 Candidatus Aminicenantota bacterium
TTCAAACCGCTCGTGGCATTTATCACAACGATACTCGTATATCGGCATGGCCACTCTCCTTGTTCTAAGGTTAAACTACATTATAGCAAAAAAGTCAAACACGGGTAATAAGCGAAGAAAACAAAATACTCCACCAGCGGCTTCCTGCAAAGTCCCCCCTTTTTATTTTTTAAAAAATTGGCTTATTCTGAATCGTCCTGGAATTTGGGGATACGTGCTTTTTCTTTCTCTTTGCCAAAATGGAAGCCAACGAGAAACATAGTAAAAATTCCGATTAGTAGAAGAAGTATGTTCAGCAATTTCCTCATTTTTGCCTTCCGTATAAATTTTTCCTTAAATTCTTTCCGTTGTCAACAGATAGAAAAAAATTTTTGGGCATTTTTTATATTTTTTTTAATTTTTTATTGGTTCAAATTTATATTTGCCAGCAGCTGATAAAAATCTTAATATTTAAGCAGGAGGGAAAGATGACAAGGCGAGTGCTGCTCGCACTTTTTACGGTAATAATCATTGTTCTTGGTGGTCTGGGCCAGGCTTTAGCCCAGGGGATAAGAAAGCCGGTCTGGGCCGGCCAGTTTTACGAGGCTGACCCTTCCAGGTTAAGCCGGGTCCTGGAGCTCTACATTACTTCTGAGCAGACGGTGCCTGAAGGCAAAGAGATAGTGGGTTTAATCTGTCCCCACGCTGGTTATGTGTATTCTGGTCGGGTAGCGGGTGCTGCTTATGCCCTGGCCCGGTCCAAGAAAGTGGAAACAGTGGTCATTATCGGTCCTTCGCATTATTATGGGTTTGAGGGTTGTTCCATATACCCGAAGGGCGGTTTTGAAACCCCCCTGGGCATAGCAGAAGTGGACGAAAAACTGGCTAAAGAAATTTCCCGGGCCTCTGGCTTTGGCTTCATTCCTCAGGCGCACCAGAAAGAACATTCCGTAGAAGTGCAGGTTCCGTTTATCCAGAAAACATGGCCCTCCGCCAGAATCGTGCCCATAGTCATGGGTTATCAGTCTTCTGAGGCCATTGAGGCTCTCTCTTCCGCCCTGTACAAAGCCCTTAAAGGCAAAAACGTCCTGGTGGTAGTTTCTACCGACATGTCACATTTTTTGGCCAGGGAAGAAGCCAACCGGGTTGACCGGCAGACCATAGAGCTGGTCAAGAATTTACAGCTCAGTGCCCTGGCCAGAAAGATAGAGCGGGCAGAGAATATTATGTGCGGCGGCGGGCCGCTTCTGGCCCTGTTGCAGTATGCCCAGAAATTGGGCAGAGCTGAAGTGCAGGAAGTAATGTACAGCGATTCCGCTGCGGCTGGCGGCCCCACTCACCGCGTGGTTGGCTATTTTTCGGCCCTGGTTCTTAGCGCAGGCAAATCCCGGCTGATGGAATTTACCAGAGAAGAAAAACAGCAACTCCTGGCCCTGGCCAGACAGTCCATCGCCCATTATCTGGAAACGGGCCAGCTACTGGAAGCCACGCCCGAAAACCCGAAGTTCAGACAGCCTGCTGGTGCGTTTGTGACTCTGAGAATTGGAGACGAGCTTAGGGGGTGCATCGGGTTTGTGGAGCCTATTTTCCCGCTTTACCAGACGATTATTCAATCAGCTGTTTATGCCGCCACCCAGGACCCACGCTTTCCCCCTCTCAGGAAGAGCGAACTCAGCCGGATAAAAATAGAAATTTCTGTGCTCGGTCCACTGGAACCAGTAGAGGATGTCTCAGAGATTGAAATAGGCAAACATGGTCTGCTGATTAAACAAAAAGGCCGAAGCGGTCTGCTTCTTCCTCAGGTGGCCACCGAATTTGGCTGGGACCGCTCCACCTTCCTGGTGGAAGTCTGTCGGAAAGCCGGTTTGCCTGATAAGGCCTGGAAACAACCAGGGTCGCTGTACAAATTTGAGGCCGTGGTTTTTGAAGAATAAGCGGGCTGATTTGCTAAAGCGCTAAACTCAACATATAATTTAACCTGGAAGGTGATAAAAATGAGCTGGACAATTTATGCCATTCTAATAATCTTCGGCCTGTTCATTATCCTGATGATTATCAACCCGAACCTGTCCTGCTTTGGTCGGCGTATTCGTTCTCCCTTTTATCCTGTGGTCAAAAGAAGAAAGATTAAAGCTGCGGCCAGAGATTATAAGTTGGGCCTCGGCGCTGGAGACCAGACCAGTAAGAAGCAGCCGGCTGTTGACCCCGAGGTGAAAAAGAAGCTGGAAGACGAGTACGGTTTCAAGCTGGATTAACGCCGCCGTTACAGAGGAAACTAAGTGAGCAGGGAAGAGAGGGGGAAGGAAAAAACTTACCCGGATGGTTTTAGCCTAAAAATTTATACCGCCTTTTTTCTCCTGCTTTGTTTAATGCTGATATCCGCCTGTTCTCTGGCTCCCCGGCCTGCTATTCCCGCCGGTGAGCTTAAATCCTTGAAGGCTGAAGGTTCTTTTTTTTATCGGGGAGAGGCGGGTCAGGGGCGCTCGCGTTTACTTTTCTATCTTCAGGCACCAGAC
>JBBIRN010000298.1:0-2466 GCA_037441785.1 Candidatus Aminicenantota bacterium
ACCGTCGCGGCTGGCTGAATTTTTCTTCCTTCAGCCGAACACTGGAAGCCCCTGATTATTTTATCAATAGAGAAACGGAATTCCAGGAAAAATCAGACCTTAACCTGAAGAATTTAGGTTTTATGCTCAGGCTTTATTATTTTGTCAATCTGACAAATAAATTTCAGTTATACATCAAAGTTGGGCCCGCGCTTTACCATTCTTCCATTAAACTGCTGACTGAGCTCAACGAAGTCCTCATTGATTCCAGATTCGTCCTCACCAGCACTCCTGGTGAATATGTTTATCAATCCTCAGAAATTTTCAGGTCAGAAAAATCTTTTCTGGATGAGGCGGGCAAATGGTATCCAGGGTGGCAGGCTGGTCTTGGTTTACAGTTTAACATTAGCCCCAGGCAATCTCTCGTTCTGGAAGCAGATTATAGAAGCGCCAGGACAGGCAAAATTAAAAGCCAGGGAACCCATTTCAGCCGTTACAAATACGAATACCAAGAAGACTGGACTTCCAGCAACTCCTCTCTGGAAGGCTATTTGCGTTACGTAAAAGTCGGAGATGTGTTAATGATAGATACTATTGCCACCTCTGACCCAAACCTGGAAGGAATCAGCGTCCGAAACGCCTCGCTGAACATCAGCGGGCTGGTGGTAAAAGCCGGGCTGCGATTCAAGCTTTAATTGGGAACTGGGATTGGGAACTGGGGGAACTGGGGTCCGACCCCGAGATAAAATCAACATTTTTTCTTATAAAGCAGTTCCAGGACCAGGTTGGCCTGCAGGTTAGCCACTATGGCCACCCGGGGCGCCATAGGGCTCACCCTGTCCGTGGGCTCGCTTTCTTCATCACCGCAGAGATAAAGTTGCCCCAATTTTCTGGTCCTGATTTTATTATTCTTCCCAAAACCTGAGAGCCCGGAGGCAGCCACGATAGGCCGTTCCGGGAATAAACTTAGCCAGGTGTTGATGAGCATGCTTTTTTCTTCAGCCAGGTCAAAGGCCTCTACCATGATTTCAGCTTCAGAAAAAAGCTCTTTGATGTTTTCTGGTGTTACCCTTACGTGATGCACTTGATAAGTAGAAAAAGGATTAATTCGCAGAAGATTTTCCTGCAGGGCATAAACTTTAACCTTGCCTATCTGGTCAAGAAAATAATACTGTCGGTTCAGGTTAGAAGGGCAAACCCGGTCCATATCAGCGATAATTAGTTTCCCTACCCCGGCCCTGGCCAGCGACACAGCCACGTTAGACCCCAGCCCGCCTGCACCGGCTATACCGACCACGGCCTTTCTCAGAATAGGCAAAAGCTCCGGGTCGTGCCGGGAAAAGAACTCTTTTTCTAACCTGTCCAGGTTAATTTTTGGAGGCTTCTTAACGTTGCCCTTCCGTTCTGTTTTTTTCATTTTCTCCCCCTCTACGAACCTCAATAATTATGCTTTGCGGGCTTCCTGGAATACCTTTTAAAGCCCGGACCATTCCTTTTACGGTTTCAGCCACCAGATTCTGCACGAAAGCATTCAGCGGGATGACCTGGCCATCCACCTTCAATTTGACCAGCGGCTCCATGGGTTCAAGCACGTTCAGCAGAAACTCCGCCAGCTTCTGGACCTCTTCCGCCAGAAAGAATGGAAAAGGTGAAGAAAATGGCTCGTCAGAAACCACGGCTATCAGGTCCTCAGGCGGGTTAATCAAATTATGGTCATCAGCGTTCTGCACCCGGAGAATCTTCTTAAAAGCGCTTTCCCTCTTGCCACCCTCTACCAGGAGAAAATCCACTTCGGAAAATTTATCCAGAGCTGTTTCCAGCAGGGTATCATCAGCTTTTCTCTTTTTGACCAGAAATAATTTTTCATCGGTCATCACCGCTGATACTTCGGCCCCTGCTTTGATAAACTGCCAAGAATCCTTGCCTTCAACATCAAGCTCAATTTCATGGCTGGCTTTCTTCAGCACCCCGCACTTCAACCCCCTCTTCCTCAATTCCTCCACCAGAGCTGTAATCAGCCTGGTTTTTCCGGTGTCTGAGGCTCCGATGATGGCTACGGCTTTCATTTTTTCTCCTTTGCTTTCTCTGGGAAATGTTTTGATTGCTGGCAGTCAGAAATTTTCTGTCGCAGGACCTCCAGAGCATGTCCGAGAGCCGGGGCTACTACTTCCAGGTTTTCCAGCGCCCCGCGCACACTGCCTGGCAGGTTGATGATGAGGGTTCTTTTTCTGATACCGCAAACCGCCCGGCTGAGCATGGCCATGGGTGTTTTTTTCAGGCTCTCAGCCCGCATGGCTTCCGCCAGTCCCGGGACTTCTTTTTCCAGCACCGCTCTGGTGGCTTCTGGAGTAACATCGCGGGGGGAAAGTCCCGTTCCTCCAGTAGTCAGGATGATCTCCGGTGCTTCCGGGCTATCGCATAGTTGCCAAAGAGCAGATTTGATTTTTTCCAGCTCGTCCGGCACTACTAACAGATTTACTACCCGGG
>JBBIRN010000299.1:0-2465 GCA_037441785.1 Candidatus Aminicenantota bacterium
GCTGGCCCTTTTTTTCCTTTCCTTGGTGCTGCTCCTCCCATCCCTGGCTCAGACCAGAGCAGAAGATGAAATCCTGAACCTTCTGGAAAAGCAAAAAGAAGCCTGGAACCGGGGAGATTTAAACGGATACCTGGCCTACTACTGGAATTCAGAGGACCTGACTTTTCAGTCTGGCGACCGCCGGGTGAAAGGTTGGAAGGCCCTTTATGATAGATACAGCCGGAGTTATACCAGGGATAAAATGGGACATCTCCAGTTCTCAGACCTGGAGATAAGGCTGCTTGGCAAGGGGCTGGCCCTGGTGCTGGGTCGCTGGCAGGTTGAGGCCCAGGCGGAGAAGAAAGGCGGGGTGTTTACTCTGGTTTTAAAGAAGTTTCCAGAAGGCTGGCGCATCATCCACGACCATACTTCCTAAGCTGCAAAAGACATCCGGCTTAGACTTTATGCCTGCCTGAAGGTAAAGGCCTTATTTTTTGTTCTTGTAAACCTCCATAAACTTTTCCAAAGAGCGGTCGTAAGTTTTTTCTACATCATCAGGGAAAAAACAAGCCGGAAGTTCACGGTGGCTCCAGTGGTAAGCAAGACATTCGCAGCAGATGCCTTTGCGCTCGCAGGGCTCCCAGGAGCAATTGCATCTTTTTAGGTTTTTCTCCACTCGGCACTCAGACATAAATTGACCTCCTGAAAAATCTACTCAGGCTGGCTTTATTTTAATTAAAAATAAGATGGAGGCAAGAAAACTTTTACTGGCTTACTTTTTTTAATTTTTTCGCCTGGCCCATTTATGAAACTGGAGCTGACGGCGGTAAAGGTATTTTGTGTTTCTGGCGGCCTGGTAGTTTAGCTCGTTGTCTATGTAAGTGTAGACGGTGGCCAAAGGCCTTTCCCTGATAATTTTGAGCAGGCTGGCCAGGTGGTCAGGGCAGTCTTTCCCTTCTCCTTGCTGCCAGGTTTTTATGGCCAGGTCAGCCTGGCCTTCTTCCCAGTAAGTGAGGCCCAGGGCATAAAGAGCCCGGGCCCTGGTTTTGCCACTTCTTTCGGTTAGCCTCTGGTAGATGGCCAGCTCTTTTTCCAGGTACTTTTTCTCTACTTCCTCAAGGGAGCTAAACTGAAGCCTTTTAAGCTCGGCCGTCAGCTCTTCGTACATTTTTTTCAGCACGTAAGCCTTGGAAAGCGAATAATGAACATGAGACAGGGGATATTTTTTCAGGCAAACTTCCTTAGCCTGGGTGTAAGCTTTTGCCAGGTTGTTGATTACCCTTCTTTCCAGGTCCAGCGAGGAAGCCAGGCAGAACATAAGCTCGTCCCTGACCGGCGAAGGTGGGTTACTGGCAATAAGCGCAGCCATCCTTTCAAAAATGGGCTTCTTGTAAAAAAATTCTTCCAGGCTGTCAAAAGCTTTGGTAAATTCGTCCTCAACGAGAAAAACACCATTCAGGTTAGAGTTGATAAAATTTCTGGTGAATTCAGCCAGGGCCGGGTCGTTCCAGCTGTATTTCTGAAGGTATTCTTTTTCAAACCGGGCGAACTGGATTTCCTCCGGCTCGTTCATAAGAGAGTCAAGCTTTTGGTTCCATTCTTCAGGTCTGAGGTCCAGCGCCGGCCGGTTATCCTTCAGGAGGGTTTCCGGTTGTGGCCTCGGGATTTCTGCCTCTCCGTAGTAAATGACCTGAAATTCACCCTGGGGAAAAAGCTGCGGTGGCTGCGGTCTTTTTAGCTCTTCTAAGGAAGTTTTCTCCAGGCCGATTTTCGGGAAACCCCGCACTATGGAAAAAAGATAAGCCCCGCGGGCCAGGATTTCCTCAAACCGGCAGCGGCGGTAATAATACTCAGCCGGCACTTCTGCATAATGGCCAGAGACGTTTAGCTTAATAATCTGCCCGGGACCGATTACCCGGGGAGTGTAGCGCAGTCGGTCAGCTTTCTGGAAAGCTTCAAGCTCCTGGCTGGTGTCTGCTTCCAGCACATAAAGTTCAACCTGGCCTTCCTGGCTGGCTGCTGGCTGGAGAAACACCCGGTCTCCAGTCTTTATCTGGAAATTTTTTTCTGAAGAAAAGAGAGTACTAGACGAGCTCAAATCACGAGAGCTGCTGACTTGGCCAGAATCCAGACTGGCAAAATAACCTTCCAGAAGTTTCTTAAAAATCTCAATCTTTTCCCGGTCAGACATGTTCTTTTGAAGCAACCTAAATTGCTCGGGAAGCTCGGGCAGTTTGTATTCTTTCAAGGTGGAAACAGCCCGGGCAAGTTTTTCCTCATAGCCTTTTTCTCTGGTGAGCTCTTTAAGGGCTGTGGAGAACAAAGCCAGGTCATTTTCTGTTTCTCTGTCAGTTAACGGTGGAGGAGGAAGAGAAGGAAGCTGGATTACGGTTGTCAGAGAAAAGAAAAAAACAAGAACCAGGTGGAAAGCGGCGGACAGCAGTATTGCTCCGCTGAAGCTGCGAAAGTCAATTTTAAACCGAGGG
>JBBIRN010000300.1:0-2423 GCA_037441785.1 Candidatus Aminicenantota bacterium
CGGCCAGAAAAAAGCCCTGGTGCATTCCTTGCCAGGTATGACCAGAGACATAATAACCGGGGTGGCCAGGATTGAAAACCGGGAGGTAATGTTAGTGGACACCGGCGGCTTTGCCGACCGGGAAATAGACCCCTTCTCCCAGCAGGTCAAACAAAAAGCCTGGGAAGCAGCCAGAACCGGCGATGTTCTGATTCTGCTGCTGGATGCCAAGAGACCTCTGGTGCCGGCGGAGGAAGAATTGTTTCGCGAGCTGAAGAAGCTTAACAAACCTCTGCTGGTGGTCGTCAATAAAATTGACAACCCGGAAATTGAACCGGACCTGTCTGAATTCTACCGCCTGGGGCAGGATGAGTTGATACAAATTTCGGCTGAACATAAGTTGAATATCGGGTACCTAAAAGAAAAGATAGTTGAGCTACTGCCCAAAAGTTCAGCCACGGCGGAAATCGCGGCGGAAACGGAAAAACCGCTTAAAATAGCCATCGTTGGCCGAATAAACGTAGGCAAATCTTCTCTGGTTAACCGTCTATGTGGAGAAGAAAGGCTTCTGGTCAGTGAAATTCCAGGTACGACCAGAGACAGCGTGGATACCTTAATCATGCGGAACCAGAAGACCTTTTGTTTGGTTGATACTGCGGGCATAAGAAAATTGAGCGGCACCAAGGATTCCCGGGAAAAAGCCGGCATCATCAGGGCTAAAAGGAATATTGAAGAAGCAGACGTTATCTGTCTGGTCCTGGATGTCCAGGAATTCCCCACGCGTCAGGACGCCCACATTGCCACCCTGGCTTATGAATCTGGAAAACCCTTAATCATTGCTCTGAATAAATGGGATTTAGTGGAGAAGGATAAAGTTAACCCGGAGGAGGTACGGCAGCTGGTTTTTACTCGCCTGCATTTTGTGGACTATGCGCCTCTTATCTTTATTTCGGCCAAAACCGGTCAGCGGGTGGTCAAAATTCTGGACCTGGCCGAAGAAGTGTACCAGTCGGCTTCAAAAAAAGTGGAGACTTCAGCTTTAAACCGCTTCTGGGAAAAATTTTCTCAGGAGTACCCGCCAAAGACCAAGGATGGCTCAACCCTCAAGATAAAGTACCTGGTTCAGAAAGGGGTGCGGCCGCCTACCTTTGTCTTTTTCGGCCACAGCCGAAGCTCGCTGCTTCCGTCCTATGAAAAATTCCTGGCTGATGTCTTCCGGGAACAGTTCGGCTTTACCGGCACTCCCATTCGCTTTCAATTGAGAAAAAGTTAGGAAAATCAATGCTTCTGGCCCGTTTTAGTTATAAAACTTTCCTGCGTAGCCGGGGAAAATTATCCCCCGGGCTGATTTTTAACTTCTATTTTTTCTTGACTTTATACCCGTATTCTTATATAAATTAATTCTAATTATACTGAGACCAGGAGTTTAAGGAGGTCATGATGTCTCGTAAGAGGATAAACGGCTTGGCAGTTATCCTTTTGGCCTTAGCTGTTCTTGTAACCGCAACCAGTTGCGAGAAGCTAAAGGTTAGCAATTTACAGGCAAATTATCATTTCAAGAGAGCCAATAGCCTCTTTAAAGAAGGCAAGTACCGCAACGCAGTGGCTGAATACGAATTGGCTCTTAAGTACAAACCGGATTTGGTTCAGGCTTACCGGTACATCGGCGAGAGCTACAAACAGCTTTACAAACCAGGGGTGGAATCTGCTCTGAACAAAGAACTGGAGAAGAAAGCCATTGAAGCTCTCAGCAAGGCCCTGGAGATTGAACCTAACAACAAGGATATCATCCTTTCTCTGGGCGATATGTACGACAAGCTGAGAAACTTCAAAGAAGCAGAAAAGCTCTATCTCCGAATCCTTGAGCTTGACCCTCAGAACATGGATAATTTCTACGTGGTGGCCGAATTTTACAGCCGCTATGCTGGTGAAGTACCTGATGCGGCCAAAAAAGCGGAAACCATGTACCTGCGCCGTATTGAAGCTGACCCGGAAAACCCCATGGGCTATGCTTATGCTGCCAACTATTATGAACACTTACCAGTCTCCGAGCAGAACTTAGAGCAGTCCATTGAAAACTTTGATAAGGCTAACATGTTCTGGGAGAAGAGAATTGCTCTTGACCCTGAGAATCCTCAGGCCTGGCTGGCCAAGGGAGTTAACCGCTGGAGCCGGGCGTACCGTTTCCAGGGTGCTCCGGCCGAAGAAAGGAAGGCTATTGCTTACGATGCTTTGAAAGCCATAGGAAAAGCCCGCGACCTGGACCCCAATTATCCCGAGCCCTACAGCTGGTTAAGCGTTCTGTACAAGAGCGTTCTGGCCAAGCTGGAACCGGAAAAAGAAGCCAGGTACAATGCTGAAGCTGACAAGTATGCTGAAAAGTTCAAGGAACTGAGAACCAGAGTTCTGGAAAAGAAGAAACTTGAAGAAGAGCTTAAGAAAGT
>JBBIRN010000301.1:0-2418 GCA_037441785.1 Candidatus Aminicenantota bacterium
TATTTTAGCCTGAATTCTTTTTGCTAAACGAGCTAATATTTTTGGAGTAACGAGGATTTTCCCAACCTTGTCCTGGTTTCTGTTTGAACAACATGTTGAGAAAAGAACATCGTTGACGGCGATAAATATTGTCTCAGTGACCCTTTCATCCAGGACCTGGCCAAAAGAATTGCTGGCCAGGAGAAAAATCCCTACTGGATTGCTCGGAAAATTTACGAATATTTAATTGACCATCTTAGCTACAACCTCAAGCCGGTAGGTGGCTGGAACCCCGCGCCCACGGTTCTGCGCTGCGGCACAGCTTCCTGCTCGGAGTATACTTATTCTCTAATCGCTCTGTGCCGGGCCCTGGGGGTACCGGCCCGCTACATGGGGGCGGTCAGTCTGCGCGGTGATGATGCCAGCTACGAAGAGGTCTTCCACTGCTGGAATAAAATTTATCTCCCGCCTTATGGCTGGATTCCTTTTGATGCCTACAAAGGAGATGTGGAGAGCCCGGGCGGGCGGGCCCTGGGCATTGGCCATGTGGCTGCCCGTTATATCATCACCACAGAAAATGGTGGCGGGGATAAGTACCTCTGGTTCGGTTATAATTATGGCTTCACCTGGAAATCGTCAGACAAATGCCGGGTGGCAGAAGAATCTTACGGCGAGTGGCAACCACTTGGGGTAAAAAAATACCAGAAGGCACTCAACCGCCAGTAGCCTGGTGAAGAAGGCACGAGGAACGTGAGAAACAGAATGGGTGGTTAACACCAGATAGAATAATTTTATCAAAAAAATTGAGCCCGGCGAAAAAGTATACTGGTGAGAAGATTAGCTATGTGTTTGTCAGAGCTAAAACACTGGAAAGTGGATCTGATGAAAAAAGTTAAAAGTTATAAGAGAAGAATGAATTTATTATAAAGTTAATGATATTTGGATTAGACTGAGTTAAAATAAAACTTTCAACAGTCTGAAGGAGCTTATCAGATGGTGGATTTTATAACTGATAGGCTGATATAGTTGAAAGCGATATGAAGAAGCCAGCCATGCTGCCAGAAAAATCTGACCTGGAACATAAATTTACTCACCGGGTTATCCCTGCCTTTTTGTTTCTCTGTCTGGTTTTTTCCGTGTTTCTTTTTGTCTTTCGGAATATTCCCCATGGACATCGTTATGACCTGGTGCTGAAGTTAACGGTAGAAATTTTTCTGGTCTGGCTGGTCTATTCTTACGAGCCGCGCTGGTTGGGCAGGACCGCAGTCTTGATTCTGGTATTAATGGCTGGCCTGGCCCTCGGTGTCTATCAACTGAAAACCATAAAATCAAACCCAGAGATAATTGAGACCTACAAATCAGTTTTTCAGGACCTGAAGGAAGGACGTAATCCCTACACCAGCGGTCGGATTTACCATCGGGATGAAAACGGCCAGGTAGTTTATCATAATTTTAATTATCCTCCGCTTGAACTTTATCCCTATTGGCTTTTTTACCGCCTGGTTAAAACCTGGAACGTCAAGACGTTGACCGTACTGCTGGTGATGATTCAGCTTCTGGCCGGAGTAATATTTTTGTTGACCTTCAAAAAAGTCAAAAAGATTTATCTCCTGGCCTTTCTTACGCTACTGGCTTTTTCTGAAATTCATACTAACCCGGCCATGACCATGCTGTCGGTAGCCATTTTTCTTTTCCTGATTTACCGCCAGGCCAATCAACCTTCAGATTTCAACCGATTCTTGACCGCTGCTTTTATTGGTCTTGGCTCGCTTACCAAATTTTTCTTTCTTCCTCTGGCCGCTGTTTATTATCTTTCACGCCTTGATTTACGAGACCGGACCAGGATGTTCAAAACCTTTCAGGAAATACTCGTTTCTGCCGTGGTAGCTTTAGTATTTATGTTGCCCTTTGGCCCCTGGAACATCATTAAGAGCACAGTTATTTTTAACCTGAACCTGGGAGAGCGGAACCAGGTCACTACTTTTTATCCTAATATTCTCAGTGCCGTGTTTTATCTTATAAAGAAACCCGGGCTTTATCCGTGGGCTGCCGTTTTAATTTTTCTGCTGTCTCTGGTCCTGGCCAGCCGGCTGAAGCCGTTGACCGGCATGCTTTTTATCGGCCTAGTTTTTCTTTTTGTCTCACCAACGCCTGAGCCCCAGTATTTTGGCACCATGCTTCTTCTGGCTCTGGGGGCTAAATTATGGGAGATGGAGAGTCAGCCGGCCTATCGCGACTTTTTCGCGAAAAACATAAGGACAGAAAATATTTATAGCTCAGTTTCAGGTCATCCGGGTTTCTAAAATAAACCTAACAGCTTACTTTACTCTCTTATTAACTCCAATAATTTAGTTAAAAAACGTTTTCGCCGGAGTATGAAGGTTAGACCAGCTCTTCCAGGCCCTCTATAGAGTTGGCTTCTTCAGATATTCTGAGAGC
>JBBIRN010000302.1:0-2413 GCA_037441785.1 Candidatus Aminicenantota bacterium
ACGCTGAGCTGGGCAGCCTCCCTGTTTTTCTGCTTGAATTCATCAATCTTAGCTTTAATCCTGGACAGATCTTCTTCCGCCGGCAGGCTTTCCAGCTCTTTCTGTGTTTTCTCCACTTCCCTGGCTAACAAAAAGGCCAGATGACGCTGGGCTAGCTCCAGCCGGGCTTTCTTTTCTTCCAGCTCCTTCTTTTTCACGTTGAGGGTTTTAAGCTCTCCCAGTTCGTATTTTTCGCTGACTTCAGCCAGGAGATTATTCAGCGTTTTTAATTTCTCTGATAGGTTTTGATACTCTCTGGCCTCGTTTCCTCTGGCGGCGATGTTAATCCGGCCTTCGGCTTCCAGGATTTGGGCATTTTCCATAGTGGCGGGAATTTTACTGCCAATCTCGCTAATAACCCGCTTCTGCGAAAAAAGGTTCTTTAAAAACTCAACCGTTAGCCCCTGCTGGTCGCGAATTATTTCTACTTCTCCAGCCCGAACGACCAGCAACCTGGCCAGCTCGGCCGGAAGGCCCGCGCCCGGAAGTTCTACCAGATAATCTTCAAGTTTTTTTTTGGACCTGCCTCTGGTAGCGAACTCTAACTGCCCGCCCCCATCGCCGCCGGCTCCGGCTAAAGAGCCGCTCAGAACTACCTTTCCGTTAACTTCGCTTCTGACATAGCCCCAGTCTTTTTTATTCTTAAAAAGCGAGTTGAGGAGCAGGTCAATCAGGAAGGACTTTCCGGACTCGTTTTTCCCGTAAACCAGCACCAGATCTTTGGTATCCAGTTCCTTCCACGATTGTCGGGACAGAGGCCCGCACTCAGTCAGGTGAATTTCGCTTATTCTAAGCCCCATGGTCATCATCTCCCGAAAATTATCTCGGCCTCTTCTTCCAGTATCTCATCGCTTGAGGCCTGAAACTTGCTCAGGTCCACCTGCTGAAGTTTTTCCTCCAGCTGCTTTAAAAGAAGAAGCCGGGCTTCTGACTCATCCGTGGTTATCTTGAGCTCAGAAAAATCTGCTCCGGTTTCGTCGTAAAAAGAAAGGCCGCGGCCGCTAATCTCCTGCTGGATAAACCTGGCCAGGGCTTCCTTGTCCCTCGTAAAACCGCTGACCTTAAGACGAAGCTTCACCTTCTTAAGGTCCTGGTCAGGGACTTGCCACCTCTCCATCATCTTCTTGATTAATTCCCGGAGCCGGGAAATTTCTTCATCCACCGGCAGGACCAGCAGCGTTTCCTGGAAATAAATCACCGGCGTGACTACTTCCCTGAGTTCCACTCGGTTTTCTTCAGGGTCATAAACGAGAAACCTTCTTTTTCCTGTTTCGTTGATTTCCAGACCGCAGGGAGAACCAGGGTAAATCACAGCCCTGTCCAGTCCTCCGTCCACCTGGTGAATATGCCCCAGAAAAACCCTCAGCGGTGAAAATTTTTCCAGCGCCCGCTGGCTGAGGGGCATGTAAAACCCCTGCTCATAGGCATTGGCTGAGCGCGCGCCCGACAGCCAGTCTCCGTGGCCAAAAAGAACAAACCGGCCGGGCTCCTGGTTTCTGGTGAAGACTTCCAGGGCTTCATCCAGGCTGAGGCCTGAAGCATAGGGGATGAACAAAAAATTAATTTTCTGCGCCCGAACGCCCGCCGGAGCTTCCAGAAGCGGCTCTTCAACGACCCTGAGGTTTTCAGCCGTAAAATACTTTCTTTTAAGCCCGCTGTCGTGGTTACCTGGCAGCACAGTGATTTTCAGTCCGGACCGCATGCGGCATAGCTCATCAAAATCGTGGTAATTGTTGAAATCCCGGTCAAAAAGGTCGCCCAGGATGAAAACCTGCTCCAGTCCTTCTTTTTCGCACTGGCTAAAGATGTTCTCCAGGGCGGCATAGCGCTCTGGGGTTTCCTGCCGGCTTCGCAGATGGACATCAGCCGTGATGGCAATTTTCATCGTCTCCCCCGTGAAAGCATAATCAAAATATTTCTCTTTCTTTCTTTTTATACTTTTTATAAGCCAAATTTTCAGCCAAATCAATCATTAATTTTAACGAAGGCCCCTATCTTACCCCGCACTGTTAATCTCCTGGCGCGCCGGACGTTCAAAAAATTTACTCGGACCTGTCGGCTGGCTTACCGACTGGCTTGACCAGACTTCAAGTCCCCGGCTCCGCGTTGCTTAAAACATCAATTAAAGGCCTCACTCTCATATCTTAACTTGAATTCCCCTACCCGTTATGGTAAAAATAAACAATGGTGTTACGATATACTAAATCGTAACACCAGAAAAGAAACCGGAGTCGACCTTCAATGGAGGGAAAAATGCGAAAGAAAGCCTTTGAGACCAGCAAGCTCATTAACCTAACCGAGAAAGTAAAAGCTCTTCTTTCATTTTCAGCTTTGCTTTTGTTTTCTCTCAACCTAATCTTCCCCACCCCCCTTT
>JBBIRN010000303.1:0-2409 GCA_037441785.1 Candidatus Aminicenantota bacterium
GATGAATTTTTGAGCCTTTGCCTGGAAGCGATGCAGGGTATAGACCAGGACCTGGGGCTTTAAATATTTTTTGCCTTGATATTTCCGCTAAAAAATCAAATAGACTTAAATTCAGTTTTTAAAAATACAAGCTTGAGTTTTTTTGGGCAGTGATTATGAGGCCAAAAAGACTGGGAAGGAATTTTTTTACCCAGCCGACTTTAAAAGTGGCCCGGGAGCTTCTGGGAAAATATCTGGTTAGAAAAATAGACTCCAGAAAGCTGGTGGGGAAAATAATAGAGACCGAGGCTTACATAGGACCGAAGGATAAAGCTTCTCATGCCTATGGAGGTAAGGTTACTCCTCGAAATAAAGCAGCATATTTAGTTGGGGGCCATATTTATATCTACCTGATTTATGGTAGGTACTGGCAGTTAAATGTGACCACCAGCGAGGAGGGCAAGCCTGAATGTGTTTTGATCAGAGCTTTGGAGGTGGCTGAAGAAGACAAAAACGTAGCCTCGGGGCCAGGCAAGCTCTGTCGTTATTTGAAGCTGGACAAAAGCTTCTATGGAGAAGATTTGACCAGGTCTAAAAGAATCTGGGTGGAAGATAGAGGTGAAAAAATAAGCTCATCGGATATAAAAAGAACTCCCCGAGTAGGAATTGATTATGCCGGGCCATACTGGGCAAATAAAAAGTGGCGTTTTATACTGGCGGCGAAAAAAGGATTATAAGTAAAAAATAAAAAGTGAGAAATAAAAATAAAGAGAAAAAAATAAAAATTAAATTTTTCGGCTCATCCGGCTATGTTGTGGATAAAAATTAGAGATTACTGCTTCCTTAAACCCAAGTTGAATCTTGGCTAACTCATTGATAATGAAGCCAATGGAGGAAATATCAACAAAATACAGAACATTCTTCTTCGACTATCTTTTAAAACCCTTATCGCTGAGTTTTCTATTCGCTCATTGAAAATTATGATTTTCCGAGTTTACCCATTTAAAAGTCGGAAGGACCAATTTTTATAACTGTCTCAATAAGGTTCAAGCATTTCTAAAAAAGCTCTTTAAAGAAGAAAAAAAGCGGCAGCTTAGCCACATTAAAAGTATAGGCCTTTTGCCTTTAAGGCCCTGCTCGTGGAAGTGGCCTGGAGCAATCAAGGAACAAAAAAATATTCAAGGCTAAGGACCTTACATGAATAAATATTCATATAAAAAGTCCCAGGATGCCTGAGGTTAAGCGGCTCAAACCAAAATGTCTTTGTCCCAGCCGATCTTCTTAATCTCGATATTTTCCAGCCGGCTGTGGCCCAGCTTGTAAACAGTATCGGCGGCTTCAAGGCAGATGGGCGGGGGAGAGATAGGCCAGGGTTCACCCCGTAGCTCGTCTCTCTTGGCCTGTAGAATCTTCAGACCAATAGCATCCAGGGCCACCGGGTCAGTTCCGACCAGCAAGCCTTTGTAGGGCCAGCGGTAGCGGGGGTCAAATTGGGGGCCCTTGTCGCAGACCGGGCGCAGGGCATCTACGATTATCAGCCTGGTCTTGCCCTTGACCTGCGGTAGATGCCAGATTTCGCCGAGTTTAGCGCTGTCTTCATAATGGTAATTTCGGGGGGCACCGGAGTAGAGGATGTAATTTTTAATCACTGTACCGATGCCGGTTAACCAGTGAGCTTTTAAGCCCGGAAGTGAGACGAGTGCTGTTATCGGCGCCAGGTCAACATTTTTGCCCTGGGCATTACGGATGTTGGTTTCTGGAATTCCTATGGCCATTAATGATTCTTTGACAACATCTACCAGTTCCTGATGAGTTGGGTTCATCATGGGCGTGGGGACCAAACCAACCACGTCTTTGGGACTGAATAAAGACAGCCAGGCCTGTTTGACGTCCTTTTTTCCAGTTAATTCCAGCAGGGAGCGCTCGACCATGGCGGCCAGGACTTGTTTGTTAACCTTGAGCTCGTCATCCAGCACATTCTGGTCGCGCACCAATATCACCAGACTTTTGCTGACTGTATTCCTTTGCGTTTCGGCGATTGATTTTTGCACCCAGCCTGGTTTAATTAGAGTCAGCCCTAGCGTGCTGCTGACTGTTCCCCTGATAAAATCCCGGCGAGTTATGGCTTTTCTTTCTTTAACCATTTTCCCCTCCATTTTCTTTCTATCTATATTTTTATCTGAAATTAAAATTAGTTCAAGCTGTTTAGAATATTAGCCAGGAGAAAAGCTCTTTTACGGAAATCTCGTCAGGAGCTTCAAAAACCAGAGCCAGGTAGTTTCCGGCTAGCTTCCAGCCAGCCCAGCCCTCTTCCAGCTGAAAAGTTTTTTCTAGAGAAGCAGCCTGTGGTTCTCCTGTGGTTTCCGACTTTTCTGGCAGGAAAGCGTGGATAAAATCAGTTAAAGCCTGGCTGGCCATTTTGAGCTCCGG
>JBBIRN010000304.1:0-2384 GCA_037441785.1 Candidatus Aminicenantota bacterium
TGGCTGTCCTGGGAACGCAGCTACCTCAGAATGAAGAACCTGCTTTTTACCAGGAACATTATGCCGGGAAAGCCAGCCTTATTCTTAAGCTGGGTCTTGATCACCTGTACCGTTCCCCACTATTTCTGTCGGTGGCTTTCCTTTTTCTTCTGAACCTTACCGCCTGCAGCCTGAAGAATTTGCTGACCAAGATCAGCCGGTTGAAAGTAAAAAGCACTGAATTCAAGCCGGTCTCCAGGGAAGACCGGCTTCTGACTGAAACATTGAACCAGGTCAGACCGCAAACCAGTCTTTTAGCTGACCGGCTGAAAAAGAAATCATTCCGGGTAAAAACATTAGAACTGAAAAATGAGACCTTAATCTCTGCCCGGAAAGGACTGGTCGGCCTTTTTGGCCCGGAAATAGTGCACTTCGGTCTGTTGTTGATTATTCTGGGCGGCCTGGGTTCAGCTCTTCTGAGTTACCGAAACACCATCGCCCTGCTGGAAGGAGAACAGGCTGAGCTGGAAGGTAAAAATCTAATTTTGAGGCTGGACCGTTTCACTACCGAGTTCTACCCAAACGGAATAGTGCGAGACTGGAAAAGCCAGGTTTCTATCTTAGAAGACAATCAGGTTAAAACTTCCGGCACCATAGAAGTTAACAAACCCTTAAGTTACAGAGGGCTTAATTTTTACCAGATGAGCTATGGCTACAACTGGGATAAAACCAAAGTGAAATTAAAAATTAAATCAGGAAATGAACAAATAACCACCGAAATTGATACCGGCCAGAGCCAGGTTCTCAGCCCGAGACTTGAACTTAAAGTCATAAGTTTTGTTCCGGATTTCCAAATTGATAATACCGGCCAGGTTTTCAGCCGTTCGGCCGAGCCAGCCAACCCGGCGGTTCTACTTCAACTGGAAGAGGATAAAAAGGTTATTTTCTCTGGCTGGGTTTTTTATCTTCATCCTGACTTTAACCGCTTACACCGGAAAACCAAAGAAGACCTGGAAATAAAATTAGACTCTTTCAGTGCCCCCGAGTTTTCGGTCCTTGAGGCGGTGTGTGACCCAGCCGCTAACCTCGTCTGGTTCGGTTGTTTTCTGCTGGTGGTGGGATTGTTCGCTTCTTTCTACTTTCCTTACCGCGAGCTTATCATCAGCAAGCAGGTTGATGGACAATATGCGGCCATGAGCCTCGGCCGAAAATCTCGCGACAGGTTTTCAGCCGAGATAGGCGAGCTGGCGAAAGCCATCAACCCTAAAATAAACAGGAGCAATTAGCCGATGAATGAATTTAATTATTTGCTGATAGCTTTTTTGCTTTATTTTCTGGTCACCATTTTTAATTTTTTAACCTACTTTTTCCGTCAGAAAAATTTAAAAAGAATTTCTTTCTACCTGGCACTGGTCGGGTTAATTTTTCATTCTATTTCCTTGCTGCTCCGCACCTTTCACAGCGGGCATGCTCCTTTTACCAGCATGTACGAGTCCATAAGCTTTCTGGCCTGGGCTTCCGTCCTGGTGCTCATAATCTTTGAAAAAAAATTTGGTTTGGAAAAAGCCGGCCCCTTGCTCTGGTTAATGGTCGTGGCCCTGATGGCCCTGGCTTCCTCTCCTTCTATTCCCAAAGATATAACGCCACTGGTTCCTGCCCTGCAGAGCTACTGGCTGTGGCTTCATGTTTCGGTCACTCTGCTGGGCGAAGCTTTTCTGGCTGTGGCTTTTGTGGCCAGCCTGCTGTATCTTTTAGCCGGCCGGGAAAATTCGGCAGAAAGTCAGTCCAGGATGGAAAAATATGACCTTCTGGCTTACCGGGCGGTGGCCGTGGGTTTCCCTCTATTTACTCTTGGAGCCATGGTTTTTGGCATGATCTGGGCAAACCGGGCCTGGGGGCGTTACTGGGGTTGGGACCCAAAAGAGGTCTGGTCTTTGATTACCTGGCTATTCTACGCTCTTTATCTTCACACTCGCCTGGTGATGGGCTGGAAAGGTAAAAAATCAGCTCTAATTGCCATCGTGGGCTTTCTGGCAGCGCTGTTCACCTTTTTTGGCGTGAATTATCTCCTCAAAGGACTGCACAGCTACGTTTAAAAGCAAAGTGCTAACTTCTTATAAAAATATTAAAGATTTCAGCCCTTTAGCGTCCTCTCCGCCGCTTCCACGGTGTTCAGCAAAAGCATGGTCACGGTCATGGGACCTACACCACCTGGCACCGGGGTGATGGCTTCAGCTTTTTCTTTAATGGCTTCAAAATCGCAATCGCCCACTAACCTGAAACCTTTGGGTGAATTCGGGTCTGCTACCCTGTTGACCCCAACGTCAATGACCACGCATCCTTCCCTGACCATGTCGGCGGTAATAGCTTTTGGCGCACCCATGGCCGCCACCAGGATATCAGCC
>JBBIRN010000305.1:0-2343 GCA_037441785.1 Candidatus Aminicenantota bacterium
CTTCTACCATTAAAAAGCCACATTTCTTAATTGGTTTTTCATTATGGAATAAACAACCCGTCCGTTTGACAGCAAATTCAAAGCGGAAATATAATATTCGAAGGAGGCGAAAATGGTCAGCAAAAAATTGTTAGCTATCGGCCTTCTTTTCTCTCTTTTGCTTATCTTGCCATCTTGTGTATCCTTAAAAAAAGCTGGTTCACCCACAGAGTTTAACCTTCACCTGAGCCGGGCCATTGGCTTTATACAGAACGGTCAGTACCAGCCGGCTCGCCAGGAACTTTTCCAGGCCATAGCCATAAACCCCAAATCCGCCCGAGCTTATAACCTTATCGGGCTCACCTATTTTCGGGAAAACAATTATGACCAGGCAGAAGTTTATTTCTCCAAAGCCATAAAAACTGACCCTAATTATGCTACGGGTTACCTGAACCTGGCCAGCACTTATGCCATGAAGGAAATTTATCAAAAAGCCCGGGATTATTATGAAAAAGCTATAGAATTATCCCCGGACCAGCCCGGTGCCTATTATGGTCTGGCCACAGTATATTTTCAGCTGGGAGATAAGGAAAAAGGCGTTCATGCTCTTAGCCGGGCCCTGGAATTGGCTCCTGATTTTCTGGAAAAACATGCCGAGGCGGTCGTTGGTTTGCCCATGAAAGGCTCCGCTTTACCAGAACTGTATTTTTCTCTGGCCAGGTTGTATGCCAGCCGAAACGACCTGGAGAAAACAGTGGAAACCTGGAGAAAGCCCGGCGTTATGGCTTTAAAAACTGGGAACTTATAAATCAAGAACCAGAATTCGCCTCGGTCAGAGATAATCCCAGGATTAAAGAATTTACCAAAAATAAACAGGATGGACAGTAAAACAAAAAGCTGATTTTCTTGACAGCTTTTTTCTTTTCTGCTAATTTTTTTGACGAAATTGAGGTGCTCATAAATGGAAGGGCTGAAAAACTTATTCCTCAGCAGTGATTTTCCCCTCCGCACTTTTCCGTTTAATTTTATTAAACTTAATTTGCCCTCCCATTATCTCCCCTGCATGATAATGTGAAGCCCGAATGCTTGCCTTCTTCATGAAGGCAGGTATTCGGGGACCCCGCCAAACCAAAGACCGCTATCCGTCTGTCTGTGCTTACTATCATTCCAGGAGGTTGACAATGCCCAACGTAACCAACCAAAGCAAAAAAGGTTTAAATGACCGTTTACAGAAAAAAGAAGAAAAAGAAGCTAAATTCTGCCCAGAAAATTCTTTAAAGAAGACCAGGATAAAGGTGGCCGTTCTTGGTGCTTCAGGTCTGGTCGGCCAGCATTTTGTCAGGCTGCTGGTGGACCATCCTTTATTTGAACTGGCTTGCCTCACTTCTTCAGAAAGGAACGCCGGCCAGAGATTTAAAGAATTGGCCTGGCCAGAACTTTTTTCTCCGGCCAGCCTCTGCCCCATCTCTTCACCTTTGCCGGAAAAGATTGCGCACCTGGTTTTTCAGGCCCTGGATCAGAACCTGCCAGAGAAACTCCAGGCCGAAAACATTCAGGTCGTTTTCAGTGCCCTGCCTGCCAGTGTAGCTGCAGAGTTTGAACCGCGTCTGAGAAGTCAAGGTCTGGCTGTTTTTACCAATGCCTCTGCCTGTAGAATGTTTGCTGACGTTCCGGTGATCATTCCAGAAGTTAACGCTGAACACCTGGCTCTGGTTAACTGCCAGAAGGAAAAGTTCGGTGGGTTTATCGTGGCTGGCAGCAATTGCTGCGTGGCCGGATTAGCCCTCACTCTCAAACCCCTGCTCACCTGGGGCTTGAAAAAAGTTCGCCTGACCACATTTCAATCAATTTCCGGAGCTGGCTTTGCTGGTCTCCGGGCACTTGATATCCATAACAACCTTATTCCGTTTATCAAAGAAGAAGAACAAAAAATCGCCAGGGAGACGGTTAAAGTTCTGGGGTATGTATACCACCAGCAAATAATAAACAACTCCTTCCCACTCCAGGCTTCCTGTGTTCGGGTACCGGTCAGGTTCGGCCACTTGCTGGAGGTGGAAGTAGAATTTCAGAACGTGCCTTCTACGGAAGAAATCATTCAGCGGATGGTTTCATTCCCCGGGCTAGCCCAGCCTAATCTGGCTTCAGCCCCTGAACAGCCAATTGTGCTTCTGGACGAGGAAAACCGTCCGCAGCCCGCCTATGACCTCTGGATGGGAACGCCAGAATCAGCCCGGGGAATGGCCGTCTGCCTGGGCCGGTTGCGGCTTACAGACAATACCCTTCGCTATTTTGTTCTGACCAACAACCTCATCCGCGGGGCAGCTGGAAATTGTTTGCTGGCTGCGGAATTGGCCTTGTCTCTTG
>JBBIRN010000306.1:0-2305 GCA_037441785.1 Candidatus Aminicenantota bacterium
TGATGTATTCCGTTGATTTCGCGGAAATTGAGCGTCTTCAGCACAGCGGTGACTGGGATAAGCTAGCCTGGATTTTAGGCCAGGTAGCTGTGCGCCTGGAAGCCGGCGGCGCTGATTTTCTGGTTTTGTGCACCAACACGATGCACAAAGTAGCTCCCGCCTTGGAAGCTGCGGTCAACGTTCCTCTGCTGCACATCGCTGACCCCACAGCCGAGAGAATCAAAGCCCGGGGGATTAAAAAAGTAGGACTTCTGGGCACGCGCTTTACCATGGAAGAAGATTTTTACCGCGGCCGCCTGGAAAAGAAGCACGGCCTGGAGGTGCTGGTGCCAGACGAAAGCGACCGCCAGTTAATCCACCACGTTATTTATTATGAGTTGTGCGACGGCAGCCTGCAGGAAGAATCTCGCCGGAAATTCAGGACGGTGATTGAGAAACTCGGGCAGGCCGGCGCTCAAGGCGTCATCCTGGGCTGCACAGAAATCGGGCTTTTAGTCAAAGAGAAAGATAGCCCTCTACCGATTTTTGATACCACCATCATCCACGCCCAAGCGGCTGTGGATTATGCCCTCAGCTAACCTGAACATTCGGAGAGGCTGACCATGGATGTTTATTTTTACGAGGTTTTTGAGGAAGAAGCCAGGCTGATAAAAAGTCTGGTCGGAAATCGTCTGTCCTTTGACCTGACTGATAAAACCATTCAGGAAACAGGGCACTTCAGACCACCGGCACCCATAATCAGCGTGCGCACGCAATCTGTCATCCCGGTGGACTGGCAGCACGAGATTCGGGCTGTGCTCAGCCGCACCACTGGCTTTGACAACCTGAAAGCCTACAAGCAAGCCATCAGCGCGCCAGTCGCCCTGGGTTATCTTGAAGAATACGCCACCCGGGCCGTAGCCGAGCAGGCCATACTGCTGCTGATGGCCCTGTTCAGAAAACTACCCCGCCAGATTTCTCAATTCCAGCAGTTTCACCGCGACGGTCTGACCGGCTTTGAATGCCAGGGCCGCCGGCTCCTGGTGGTTGGTGTCGGCCGGATTGGTGGTGAAATCGTCCGCCTGGGCCAGGGCCTGGGTATGGAAGTCAGGGGAGTGGACATCGTCCGCCGCCATAACTTTGTCCACTACGTGGATAGGGACGAAGGCTTGAGCTGGGCCGAGGCCATCATCTGCGCCATGAACCTGACTGAAGAGAATTACCATTATTTTTCCTACGACCTGCTTAAAAAAGCCCGGCCTGGCGTGGTCTTTGTGAACGTGGCCCGGGGTGAACACGCACCGCTGGCGGATATGCTCCGGCTGGTGCGGGAAGGCCACCTGGGCGGTCTGGCCCTGGATGTCTTTGAGGATGAGCCGGAAGTTGGTTCTGCCCTGCGTCAGGGCCGGCTGGAAAACTCGGAGAAAGCCAGGATAGTTAAAGAGCTTCTTCAATACCCCAACGTAATTTTTACCCCGCACAACGCCTTCAACACCGTAGAAGCTGTTGAGCGCAAGGTCCGCTTCAGCGTGGAGGAAATTTTTTATTTCCTAAAAGAAGGAAAGTTCCATAACCAGGTATGAAAGCCCTGAAACTTGCGTAATTTGGGTACGCAGGCCTGAGTAAGCTTCCTTGAGTTCTGGCTGTTTACAAATATTCTGGTTTTGAAAATCTTTTCTGGAAAAGGAGATTTTATTTTAAGTTTTTTGCTGTTCTTTTTTTTTACAAGTGTAAAATCTCGGGCCCTAAGGTCGATTTCAGTAATTCTTTATTTTGTTGACAAGGAGCTGGTTTAGTTGATAATTTTAAAGTTAGAAAAAAGAAAGAAAAAATCGTAAGCCTGCAGGATGGAAAAAGGGGAATAACCATGAAAATAAAAACGACGGGCCTTTTACTGGTTATGGCCATAATCATCGCTGGTATCTTCCTGACGACAGGTTTTTCTTCAGCCGAACTTCAGCCAACGCTTGGCCAAAAACAGCCGGCTCCAAGTTCAGTTTCAATGACAACCCAAGCTCCACTTTTCGCTTTCTCTTCGCTTCATCTGCCGCTCTATTTTATTCCCAACCGCGGTCAGCTCGACCCGCAGGTTGACTATTACATTCAGAGCCGCGATAAAAACATCTATTTTAGCCCGGACGGAATTACTTTCGCCTTGAATAAACCCGGCGCTTCCCAGCCAGCTAAGGCCACACCTTCCAGAAATGTTTTTAATGTCGCGGATAAAAATTCTGTGGAAAATAAAAACGCTGCTGAGCGCTGGTCTCGCTGGGTGGTCAAGCTGGATTTTGTTGGTGCCAGCACCGAAGTTAGGCCTGAGGGACAG
>JBBIRN010000307.1:0-2281 GCA_037441785.1 Candidatus Aminicenantota bacterium
AACAACCTGTCCAGGGCTTTAACCCTGGCTGAATTTTATTTGCAGGAGGGGAACCTGCCGGATGTAAATCAGGAGCTGAGCCAGCTGGAGAAAGTAAATCCTTATGCCATCTTATCGTTAGCCAGAAGATATCTAAAAGAAGATAATTATTGTTTTATTACCATTTTGCCAAGGTAAAGTACTGATGAAAGTAGTAAAAAGACCTGGCCCAACCTTGATGGCTCTCCTGCTCCTGGGCCTCTTATTTTTAAGCCAGGTCATGGTTTTTCCTCAGGAAAGGTTCAGGCGCAACCCACCTTATCCTGACCCGCTTCTCCCTTTAAGATTTCCTCCCGTGGAAACGGCGGTACTGGAAAACGGTTTGAAACTAATCACCATTACCAGGTTAAACACCCGTCTGGTAACCCTGCAGGTGGTCGTTCAGGCCGGAGAAATAGATTCGCCGCCCGGCTTTTCCGGCCTGGCCACGGTCACGGCTGAGATGCTACTAAAAGGTACCCAGCTGATGAGTGCTTCAGATATAGAAGAGGCCCTGGATAATCTGGGGATGGAAGTTAACGTTGAGGTCAACGCCGATTATACGATTTTTACCTTTTCTTGTCTGGATGACCATCTGGACCAGGCGTTGAATTTGATCAAGTCTTTTTTTTCTGAACCGTCTTTTCCAGTCGCGGAACTGACATATGTGAAAAGAGATCTGTATTACCGACTGCTTTCCAGCAAAAAAGACCTGGAAAAAATCGGCTTTAACTTTTTGCTTAAGAAACTGCTCGCCCCCGAAATAACCAATCCCGGCCCGATAGAAGAAGAGGAAATAAAAAACATCGGTCAAAAAGAGGTCGTCGCCTTTCACCGCCGTCTCATCCGTCCGAATAACTCCATAGTTATCATCAACGGTCCGGTGGGTTTGAACAATGCCAGCCTGAAGGTCAGCCAGGCCTTCAACCGCTGGGTAGCCAGGCCCATAGAAAGACCGGTCGTCCCCAGAGTGGAAAACAAGAATTTTGACCGGGTTTATTTCGTTGATTTGCCGGCCAAGGATTATGCGGTGATTATCGGGAACACCATCAGTCCTTTTAACAGCGAAGATTATTTTCACCTTCTGGTTATGAACCAGATTATTGGCGGGGTGACCAGCAGTCGCTTATTCCTCAACCTGAGGGAAACCAAAGGGCTGGCCTATTATGCCTTCAGTAATGTTTATTATTTAAAAAATAATGGAATTTTCTGGATAAGAGCCAGAACCTCCCTGGAAACTACCGGTGAAGTGGTCAGGGAAATACTCAATGAACTGAACCGCCTGGCTGAAATTCCACCTGATCCTCTGGAACTGGAAAGAGCCAAGACCTATTTGATTGGAAATTTTTTGCTGCAGCTGCAGAATCCTGAACAGCTGAACAAAAAGTTAGCCTTGCAAAATATCTATAACCTGCCAGATAATTTCTGGACCAGATACCTGGAAAATATCATGTTCGTGGGGCCGGAAAACGTGCGTGAAGCAGCCAGAAAATACTTGAGCAACAAACCACTAATAGTGGTGGTGGGGAAATTTAACCCGGAATTTGACTATCTAAAGATTTTCGATAATATTGAAGTTTACAACCCAAAAGGCCAGCTGCAGTTAAAACTCCAAAAAGGAGAGACCAACCATGAAAATCGTTGAATGCGTACCAAATTTTAGCGAAGGAAGAGACCGGGAAAAAATTCAGGCTATCGTCAGGGAAATTGAATCTACGCCCGAAGTCAGGCTGCTGGACGTGGACCCTGGCCAGGCTACCAATCGCACCGTGGTTACCTTTATCGGTCCTCCAGAAGCTGTCAAAGAAGCGGCCTTTAAAGCCATCAAGAAGGCCGCTGAACTTATTGATATGCGCCAGCATCAGGGAGCTCATCCCCGGATAGGCGCCACTGACGTCTGTCCCTTTGTTCCGGTCAGCGGGGTGACCATGGAAGAATGTGTCCGTCTGGCACAGGAGCTGGGAAAACGGGTAGCGGAAGAACTCGGCATACCGGTTTATCTCTATGAAGAAGCGGCCACCAGACCAGAAAGAAAGAATCTGGCCAACATCCGGGCCGGGGAATATGAAGGCCTGGCAGAGAAATTAAAAGATCCCAACTGGAAACCGGATTATGGTCAGCCGGTATTTAATCCCAGAGCCGGAGCCACGGTCATTGGCGCTCGCGAATTTCTCATTGCCTACAACATCAACCTGAACACCCGGGATAAAAAAATTGCTCAGGAAATTGCTTCCTACCTCAGAGAAAGTGGCCGGCCTAAAAA
>JBBIRN010000308.1:0-2252 GCA_037441785.1 Candidatus Aminicenantota bacterium
TCTCGTTTTACTCTTTTTCGGCCTGGCTCTCTTTTCTGAAGCTACAGACAGAACAGACCGCTACGAACAGACGCTCAACTGCTACACCGTCCTGGTTGGCAAAAAAGCCAGCGCTGATGGTTCGGTGCTGGTGGCTCACAACGAAGATGATTACGGAGACATCCTCGTCAACGTGCGTAAAATAGCCCCGCGCAATTATGGTCCGACAGTAAAAATTAATTTAGGACACGGAGCCGTTTACGAAACCGATGGCCGCACCAATGGTTTTCTCTGGATAGAAGCCACGACCCAGGAGTTCGCTGATAGCTTTATCAATGAATACGGTGTCGTTATTACTTCTGATGCCTGTAGTTCAAAGGAAAACAAAGAAGACCTGACTGACGGCGGGATTGGTTACATGCTGAGAAGAATTGTAGCCGAAAAAGCCAGGTCCGCCCGGGAAGCAGTGAAGCTGGCCGGTGAACTCGTGGAAAAATACGGTTACCGCAGCTCCGGCCGCACCTACTCTATCGCTGATAAAAACGAAGCCTGGATGGTGGCAGTCATCAGAGGCCGCCACTGGTTTGCCCAGCGGGTACCTGATGATGAAGTGGCCGTCATTCCCAATTTTTACACCATAAGGCAGGTCCGCCTGGACGACCCTGATAATTTCATGGGCAGCTCGGACATCATAGAATACGCCAAAAATAACGGCTGGTACGATGAAGCCAAAGACGGACCATTTGACTTCAAAAAGGCTTTTGCCCGACCCTCCAGCCGGGAGCCCGTCTTTGATGGCAACACCCTGCGGATGTGGCGCGGGCTCACCATTCTGAGCGGGAAAGAATGGGAAATAAACGGAGACTATCCCTTCTCCTTCAAGCCCGCTAAAAAGGTTACGCCAGAAATGCTGATGGCCCTGCTCCGCGACCACTACGAAGGTACTCAATACGACGCTACCGCTGGCTATAAGGAGGGTAGTCCCAACCGGACCAGGTACCGCACCATCTGCACTTCCTCCACCATCAATTCTTTTGTGGCCTGCCTGAACGACAAAAAGCCCGAACCGCTTTCTGTCCTGGTCTGGCTGGCTTTTGGCAAACCTGACACCACCATCTATTTACCCGTTTTCTACCAGGCCGACCCCCTGCCCGAGTGTTTTGGCTCTGGCCCGACCACTCATGACTACGAACTTTTCTACCGCCAGCATTTTGTACCGACCGAAATGGAGAAAGCCAAGGAAAAGCTGCTTAATTACCGGGTTAAAAAAATGGAGGCCAGAGTAGAGGAAAATTATGGGCAATTAATAACCACCTTACAAAAAGAACTTTTCCCGCTGGAAGCCAGCTTTTTAAAAGAAGTTAACAAACTTATGGCCGGCAGGGACAAAGCTTTAAAGGAGAAAACTACTGCTCTGCTGAAAGAAGCCGTTAACAAAACAAATCAGGCTTACGACCGGCTGGAAAAGTCCACGGCCGGAAAATAAACTCCGGCTCAGGGGACAGGTATTTGCCTTACCTGCTCCCTTGCCCGGCTGAATGTTCTAAATGATTCAAGCCTTCAGAACAACAAAATGTCTTTCCGTGTTACTAATCTGCATAATCGTAACACTACCTGAGATTAATTCCAGGTCATTAATTTAAGGCCTGTTTATTACCGCACATAAATCTCATCCAACAACATCCAGGCTTTCTGGCCGGCATAGCGGAAACCAGCCGGCACTGTGCCCAGGTTGTAGGCTTTTAGCCTGATGAACCGGGCGCTCCGGCCCTTCAAGGTGAAAGCCAGTTCTTTAACGGATGGGGGCAGAGGTTTTTCCGGCCGCCCGAGTTCTTTCTCTACTACTTTTTCGTAGGTTTTTCCGTTTTCAGAAACTTCCACTTCAACTTTTTCCGGTAAGAAAATGCGATTGTTGTGGTTTTCCAGACAGCTCAAAACCAGCTCATAGACATCCCTTTTAACTCCCAGGTCCAGCACCACTTCCAGGTTCTCCTGTTCAAAGCCCTGCCAGTTAGGGTCGTTAGGGTCAGAGGTGGCCTTCACCAGGTCAACGAGAGTTTTCTCCTCGCTGGCACCTTCCCGGGACGGCGACGGCCGGGTAAAATAAACCACCTCTTTTACCGGATAAGATTTACTGAAAAAGCCCGTGGCCACCGGGCTGGGTAATCTTACCGGATGGTAGGCAATCGCTTTCAGGACAGCGTCCTTTTTCAGGCTCAGGGGCTCAGAGTAAACCGGGCTCTTCTCGTTTGGTTCACTGCCGTCCAGGGTGT
>JBBIRN010000309.1:0-2248 GCA_037441785.1 Candidatus Aminicenantota bacterium
TTTTTCTGACTAGGTTTTTGGGGGCGGCTCTGGCTGAAAAACAAAAGGCCAAAGAGCTGCAGGTGGAACAGCAGAAACTGAGAGAAATTCTTGATGGCATGCGCGATGGTTATTATGAAGTTGACCTTAAAGGCAACTTTGTTTTTGTCAACGACTCGTTGTCCAGAGCCTGGGGTCGGAAGCGGCAGGAGATGATAGGCCACAATTACCGGGAATTCCTGGAGCCGGAAAGCATAGATAGAGTCTTTCGGGTGTTTAACGAAGTTTTTCGGACAGGCAGGCCGAAAGGCGGGATAGAGGTTCAGGTCAGGGATGTTAAGGGTGCGGTTCATCATCTTGAATTTTCCGTCAGTTTGAAGAAAAGTAGCTCCGGGCTGCCTGTTGGTTTCTATGGCATCATCCATGACGTTACAGAAAGAGTAAAGATAGAGGAAGAACTAACATACGCTTACGCCAGACTCAGCGGCTTGCTGGAAGCCTTTCCGGATGCCGTTTATTTCAAAGACACATCTGGAAAATACCTCATCCTTAACCAGGCCCTGGAAAAGTTAACCGGCCGGAAAAAGCAAGAGATAATCGGAAAAACCGATGCGGAGATTTTTCCGGAAGATTTAGCACGGCAGTGTGCAGTCTCTGACGAGCAGGTTATCAAGACCAGGGAGCCGGCGGTGTTTTATGAATCAATGACTTTAGAAAACGGCCGGGTCTGTTATTTTGAATCCCACAAGGCGCCGGTTTTTGATGCTGAGGGAAAGTTAATAGGAATTGCCGGGATAAGCCGGGAGGTGACGGATAAAAAAATAGCTGAAGAAAAGCTCAAGCAGAGCGAAAGAGATTTTCGCAGCCTGTTTGAAAATTCTACTCTTGGGCTTTACCGGACCACGCCTGACGGTCGTATCTTGCTGGCTAACCCGACAATCATCAAAATGCTCGGCTATACCAGCTTTGAGGAACTGGCTTCCCGGAACCTGGAAGAAAACGGTTTTGAGCCAAGTTATCCCAGACAGATGTTCATAGAAAAAATAGAGCAGGAAGGTGAGGTAAGGGGCCTGGAAGCAGCCTGGAAAAGAAAGGATGGTAGCACATTATGGGTTAGAGAAAGCGCCAGAGCCGTTAAGGATGAAAATGGCCGGGTGCTTTACTACGAAGGCACAGTTGAGGACATAACAGAAAAGAAACTGGCTGAAATAGCCCTGGCCCAGCAAAAGGAGCTTTTCCAGACCATCATTGACAGCGCTGAAGACATAGTTTTTGTCCTTAACAGAGATTACGAGCTGGTTCTGTTTAACCAGGCGGCGGCCAGGACTTTTGGCCTGACTCCTGAAGAGGTCAGGAGTAGAAGCTTTAGAGAATTATACCCTGGGGAAAACTGGGAAGAAGCCAGACAGAGGTTTGACCTGGTTTTTGGCGGCGAAGTGGTCAGAGCAGATGTGGAGTTAAAGTATAATGACAGAAAAATAATTTTGAACGTGACCGAGGTCCCGTTGAAGAATGAAAAAGGAGAAATATACGCTCTCTGCGGCATTGCCCGGGACCTGACCACCAGAGTGGAGCTGGAAAAAGCGCTGGAACTTTCTCTGAAAGAAAAGGAAGTGCTTTTGCGGGAAATTCACCACCGGGTTAAAAACAACATGCAGGTTATTTCTTCCATGTTGAACGTCCAGGCCCATTTTGTCAACAAGCCGGAATTTACGGCCATTATCAAGGATTGTCAGAACCGCATTCGCAGCATGGCTCTGGTTCATGAACATCTTTATAAATTTGGTCAGTTAAGCCGGATTAATTTTGGAGAGTATCTTAATCGTCTTCTGGTTCATCTTTATAATGTTCATCGGGTGGACCAGAGACAGGTGGAGATTGAGTTAGATTGTCAACCAGTAGAAATTGAGGTCAGTTTGGCCATTCCCTTGGGCTTAATTTCCAATGAATTAATCTCTAATTGTTTTAAGCATGCTTTCCCAGGAGGAAAGAAGGGGAAGGTTCGTGTAGCCCTGCAGCCTCTGGGGCCAGATGGCCTCAGGCTGGAAATCAGCGATAACGGTGTAGGACTCCCTGACGAGGTTAATCTGGAACAGAGCGCCACTTTTGGTCTGCAGCTGGTAGGTCTTTTAAAAGACCAGGTAGGTGCGGAGTTAAAAGTTGAGAGGTCTAGTGGTACCAGGTTTATCATCACTATCCCCTCCAAAAATTTATCAGCCTGAGACCTGACCATTTTCCGGCAAGAGTCCGGCAAAAGTTTTTGGTTTTT
>JBBIRN010000310.1:0-309 GCA_037441785.1 Candidatus Aminicenantota bacterium
GCCCAGTCTTTTATTTATTCTCAGTAAGGTCAATTAAACCTCCCTTCCGCATTTTTATCTTGACTTCTAATCCAGCAAAACATTTATAATTTATTCTCATGTTAAAATAGGAGAGTAAAATGAAGCACCCACATAACAGCCAGTTTCTTAGATTTTTAGGCTCTTGCCTGCTAATTCTGTTTCTTCTTCCAGCGGCAAACATTCTTCTGGCGCAGGAAGAAAGCAATCCTTTTTTCTCCGCCTTTAAAACTCCTTTTGAAGCCCCGCCCTTTGACCGGATAAAACCAGAGCATTTTCTGCCAGCAGTAA
>JBBIRN010000310.1:345-2245 GCA_037441785.1 Candidatus Aminicenantota bacterium
TATCAGCAATCCCCAGCCGCCAAGTTTTGAAAACACCATCCTGGCTCTTGACCGCAGCGGTCAGTTCCTTTCCCGGGTTATGGCTGTCTTTGGCGCTCTCCAGGGAGCCAACAGTTCTCCGGAACTGCAGAAAATAGCCGAGCAGATTTCGCCTTTAACTACTGAGGCCCGTTCCAGTATTTACCTGAATGACAAACTGTTCTCCCGGGTTAAAGCTGTTTACGACCGGAAGAATAAGTTAAAGCTGGACCCGGAGCAGCGATTTGTCCTGGAAAAAATTTACCAGGATTTTGTCAGGTCAGGCGCGCTTTTAAAGCCCGAGCAGAAAGAAAAACTAGCCAGGATAGACCGGGAACTGGCTTTGCTCTCCCTAAAATTCGGGAACAATCTTTTACAGGAAACCAACAACTTCAAACTGGTCATTGAAAACCGGAAAGATTTAGAAGGTCTGCCGCAAAACGTCATAGATAGTGCTGCGGAGACGGCCCGTAAAATGGGGCTGGAAGGAAAATGGGTTTTCTCTACCCAGGTTCCCAGCATGATTCCCTTTTTGCAGTACGCTAAGAAAAGAGAACTGCGGGAAAGGCTTTTTAAAGCTTACTTCTACCGCGGAGACAATTACAATGAATTTGATAATAAAGAAATCATAAAGAAGATTATCAAACTCCGCAGCGAAAGAGCCCAGCTGCTTGGCTACCCCACCTTTGCTCATTATGCCATTGAGCCAAACATGGCCAGAACTCCAGAAAAAGTGGAGGAATTTCTGCTTCAGCTGTGGGGATATGCTCTTAACCGCGCCAGGCTGGAACAAAAAGAATTGCAGGAAATAGCCGATGAAGAAAAGGCTGGCCTGAAAATTGAACCCTGGGACTGGTGGTACTATGCAGAAAAATTAAGAAAGAAAAAATACAACCTGGAAGAGGAAGAAATTCGTCCTTATTTTTCCTTAGAAAATGTTAAGAACGGCATCTTTATTCTGGCCAACCTATTATACGGACTGAAGTTTGAGAAAAGGACGGACCTGCCTGTTTATCACCCTGAAGTGGAGGTGTATGAGGTTAAAGAAAGTAACGGTCAGCATGTAGGTCTGCTCTACCAGGACTTCTTCCCGCGGGCTTCCAAGAGAAGCGGGGCCTGGTCCGGGGCTCTGCGCCGCCAGACTTATGAAAACGGGAAAAGAGTTGCTCCCATCGCCACCATGGTCTGTAACTTTACCAGACCAACAGAAAACAGGCCAGCTCTTCTTTCTCTTGCTGAAGTGGAAACCTGTTTCCATGAATTCGGGCATGCCCTAGCCACCTTGCTGGCTAATGGGCATTATAACAGCCGCTTTGTTCCCAGAGATGGGGTGGAATTGCCTTCTCAGATTATGGAGAACTGGGCCTTTCAACCGGAACTGCTGAAAAAATACGCTCGCCACTACCAGACCGGACAAATCATACCAGATGAGTTAATCCAGAAAATTAACAACAGTTCTCTTTTCAACCAGGGCTTCGCTTCCACCGAATACTTGGCTGCTTCCCTTCTGGACCTCTACTGGCACAAGACCATTTTCCCGGAGGAAATAGACGTTAACCAGTTTGAACGGGAAACCATGAACAAACTCGGACTGGATGTGGCCATCGTCCCCCGCTACCGTAGCACCTATTTTCAACATATCTTCTCTGGTGGTTACTCAGCCGGTTATTACGTTTACATCTGGGCCGAAGTGCTGGACAGTGATGCTTTTGAAGCCTTTAAGGAAAAGGGCCTTTTTGACCGGGCCACGGCTCTGAAGTTTAGAAAAGAAATTCTGGAAAAATACGGCTCAGCCGATTTTCTCCAGCAGTACCTGAAATTCCGCGGTCGGGAACCAAAGATTGAACCGCTGCTTAAGAAAAGAGGTTTTGAAAACTGAAAA
>JBBIRN010000311.1:0-2235 GCA_037441785.1 Candidatus Aminicenantota bacterium
AACCCGGGCGGCCCAGAGGATGCCCCTCTTAACAATTTCCCTCGCTTCCGGCACATCAAAATCAGCCGCCACATGACCGAGTGAGCAATAGAACACCCGGCCCTTGCCGTAGTATTTTTTCCAGACCACCGGCATAACCACCCCTTCAATCCAGGGAGCATACTTGCCGCTGAAGGTGGTGGTAGCCAGGACTTCCACTCCAGGGTCCACGTGCATGTAGTACTGCTCAGAGTGCATTTTGAAGTCTTTAAGCCCTTTAACGATTGGGTCGTCTTTTTTCTCCGGCACGATGTTTACTTCATAATCAATGATGCCGCCGGGATGAGCCACCCACTGCCCACCGACCATAAATTGATATTCGGTATTCATACGAAATGAATCCGCCAGCCCGCCATGCCAGCCGGCCAGTCCCACACCGCTTTTCACAGCCTCCAAAAGATTTCGCTCCTGTTCTGGTTTAATGGTCCCCTGGGTCCAGACCTGAATGATGACATCCAGCTTCTTCAGCTTTTCCAGGTCTAAATAGGCGTCCAGAGTGTTGGAAATTTCTACCTCGAAACCTTGCTCTACCAGCCAGGGAGCAAAAATATCCACGCATTTTTTAGGCTCGTGTCCTTCCCAGCCGCCCCAGACAATCAGCGCCTTTTTCTTCGGCTGGGAACCAGTCTGATAAGAAAATGCGGGAAGAAAAAGCATGCTCACAAAAAATGAGATTAAGGACAGAGCGATTATCAAGATTCGGCTAATTTCTTCTTTCTTCATAGCTCACCTCATATGAATCAGGTATCTACTATCTAAAACTTATTATATAAAAAATAATGCTTTGCTTCATTAATTAAAATGCTCCAGAGTTAAGGAAATTCTTAAAAAATTATTTACCTGAACCTGTCGGATTCTTAAAAGCTGGTTTTTAGGTGATATTGGACAAGGTAGCTGACAATGCTGATTAGCCATAGGGGCCGGTTGGCAGGGCTGAGCCTGATAATTTAATTAATAAATAAATGCCTGGTTATAGAAGGTTAGAAAGCTGTTTGATAGAAAGCCAATTGAAAATAGCCAAACCCAGTTTCTTCTGGCTATCTTCAATTTTCTTATTTCCCGCGCCAGGAGAATTTTGCTAAGATGATTTCAGCCATGGATTTGATCCTCTACGAAGATGCGGTCAAGTATGATAAGTGGACTAAAGTTATCCTTATTTTCCCTGTTTTGATGTTCGCTGTCCTGAGCCTGCTCTTTTATGTGAATTCCCAGAGCCAGAACATCTTTCCCAAAGAAAGGCCGCAGGATTCTCTGGTTGGAGCGGCGGTGATGTTTGGGGCGGCCGTTTTTGTGCTGGTCATTTACTCCCTGGCTTTTCCCCGCTCTGTGGCTGTGGCGCAGGATGGGGTGGTGCTCAAGTTTAAAGTTTTTAGCTGGAAAGTGCCTTTTAGAAAAATTAGAACTATCGGCTTTAACAACCGGCTTCCATCCTGGCGAACCACCAACCTGGCCACCTCATTCCGCAACTACGTGGAGATTGTAAAAAATAACGGAGCCAGGATAAGGATAAGCCCAGCTCATCCAGAGCAATTCCTGGAGTATGCCACCCGGGCACTGGCAGAATGGCGGGCCTACCACCCCGAAGGGCAGTCTTATTAAGTTATCTGAATCGATTCTTGCCGGTTTTAGAAATCCACAGTTAAACTTTTGTTTGGACTCTTATTTCTTTTTTTCTTTCTAAGCGAAAAATCTTTTTGGCTCTGGTTTATGGTCTGATGCTCAGGGTAATCTTGAAAACAGCCCTTCCTGCTCCAGGTTCAAAACGGCTTACCGGGTCCCAGACTCTATTCCAGCCTTTGTTGAAGATAAAATAAATTTCATTGCCAGGAGTAATCGTCCAGCGGAATCTTGAGCTAAATCCCAGGTTTTTAGAAACAGAGTCATACTGAAGATAGTTCATAAGGCCGAGGTTGGGATTAAGGAAAAAGTCAGCTTTTAACTCCAGAGCTTTTTCTGTAAAGGTTCCTTGAGGCAAAACTCCTTTGACCAGGTCGGCCCTTAAGCTGAAGGTAGCATAGCCATTTATGCGGAAGGCGAACTGGCCGTTGAGTTCGTTGTAGTGTCCGGAGTAAAACTCACCGAAACGCCATTCGGCGCCGAGGTACCAGGGCCTAAAAGAGGCTGTGCTGAATTGAAAAGCGTATTGATTAAAATTGTAGGGCCCGGCGGGAATAATCACTCCTTCTGCCACCTCAA
>JBBIRN010000312.1:0-2229 GCA_037441785.1 Candidatus Aminicenantota bacterium
GCTTTTTTCTGGCCGAGCAGGCGGTTAAAAAGCGTAGATTTTCCCACGTTGGGATAGCCGATGATTACTACTCTGGGTAATTTTTTTATCTTCATGACCGCTACTTACAGATTCTACCTGGCTACCAGAGAAAAATCAGGGGTAAAGGGGCGGGAGAGGTCCACATGTCCTCCCAGGGTTTCTTTCTCATTACCTTCTACCAGAATAACCACTTTTTTGACTGATTTCAGGTTATAGGCTAGAGAATTTACCACCGAGTAAACAGCCGCCATCTCAGCCGAAGAACCATAATAACTCCCCTCTGCTATACGGCGCGAAAAATCAACGTAAGCTGTGCCGTCGGCAGTAATGTAAACCTGACGCAACTTTGTCCCTTCTGGCAGGGTATTCATCTTACCCTGGCTGGATCCTTTTATTACTTCTTCCACAATGGCTCTGGCCAGGTCATTGGGTGAAGAGGAAGCAAGCTGAACCTCTCTTTCTTCAGGATGCAGCAGGTCATCATTCTCAGAAAGGAAAAACAGGGTAACAGTTTTCTTTTCTACTTCCGTGATTTTTTTGCCACCAACTGCTGTTTCCAGCGGCCCGGTCATATGCTTGATAGTTTCCTTCCGGCGGCCAAAGAAGAAAACCAGCACCACAGTCACAAGAATTACAGCCAATACAATCAGTAACCGGATTTTTCTCTTTTTCTTAGCTTTCATGGTTTTTCGTACATCTGCAAGAATTTAGCCAGACCCCGGTATATAGCCTCGGCCACTGTGGCCTGGAAATCTTCAGACTGCAGCTTTTTTTCCTCCTCGGGGTTGGTGATAAAGGCCACTTCTACCAGTATGGCCGGGCAGGCCACGCCGGTTAAAACCTTAAAGGGAGCTTGCTTGATGCCCCGGTTAGCGGTGTTCAAGAGTTCATTTAGCTCAGACTGAACAATTTCTGCCAGCTGACTGCTTTGCTTTAGGTAAGCTGATTGGGCCATGTCCCAGAGGATCATTTTCAGGTCATCTGCTTCCCGGCCTTTTATCTGCTCGCTTAAACCGTTTTCATTATTCTCAAAATAAGCCAGTCGCCTGGCTTCTTCATCCGTGGCCGTGAGGCTCAGGAAAAAAGTTTCTGAGCCGTGGGCATTCGGACGTCTTGAACCATTGGCATGGATGCTGATAAACAGGTCTGCTTTGTTGTTATTAGCTATGGCTGCTCTCTGAGTTAGCGGGACAACCACATCCGCTTCCCTGGTCATCACCACCCGGTAATTGAGGTTCTTTTCAATCTCAGCCTTCAATCTCTGGGCAATGGCCAGAGTAACATCCTTTTCTAAGGTGCCAAAATTACCCCTGGCACCTGTTTCTATACCGCCATGACCTGGGTCAATGACAATCGTGCGCCGGGTTTTCTTGGCACTGAAACTGCCCGCTGGTGGGTTTTCTTCCGCCTGCTTTTCTTTAACCTCCGGCTGGCTGGTCGGGCTGACAGCTGAGAGCTGATTTTCTGATTTCTGCGCCGTGCTACTTTCTTTTTGGGGTTGACTCGCTGACTTGCTCTTTATTTCAAAGGTTATCTCAAAGGGCTTTTTCTTAAAGCGATGAGAGTAGGTAAAATCTTCTGTGCTGATTTTAACTACTACCAGGTAGGCCTCGGGCGCTTTGGCCAGGTCCACCGACCTGACCAGCTGACTTTGAAAAGGCTGACGGTCAAGTTTCAACCCGGACAGAGCCCGGAAAGTCACAATCAAGCTGTTTCCGCTTTTCCGGTGGTTGTAGACCAGGCTGCTGTTTGAACTAAGCCGGACACGCACATAATCTGCTCCATCTTCCACTACCACTCTGACCACAGGCACCGTCTTAACTGTTTTGGACCAGGCCACAGGAAGAAAAGAAATCTGAAAAAAAAGGAAAAACCCGGTGAGTGTTAAAGTAATTATCCTGCTCAGTTTGGGCATTTCTGCGTTAATATAAAAAAATTGGTGGAGGCGGCGGGAATCGAACCCGCGTCCGGAGGCATTCCACAGTCAGCCTCTACAGGCTTATCCTCTTCAGCTTATCTCGTCAAGTGGTCCTTGAAGAGGAGAAGAACCACTTAACCAGCTCAAGTGGTGTTTCATCCACCGGACCCTGAGCACGTCCGGCAGACTATCCTGCAAGTCGGCGTCTCTCATAGCCCGCAGGAAAGGCTATGAAAGACGGCTGCACTTTCTATCAGGCAGCGACTGCAACAGGTTCTGCAGTTAATTTT
>JBBIRN010000313.1:0-2227 GCA_037441785.1 Candidatus Aminicenantota bacterium
ACCGCTATTGGCTAAAACGACGGTAAAAGTGCTTTTTTCTTCTTTCTTTTCTTCCGCCTGATCTTCTGCCATGGCTTTTTTGTCCTCTGTTTTTTCTTTCCGGACCGGCCCCGTTTTTTGCACAGGCCGGCTGGGTTTTTTCTCTTCTTTGGCTTTTTTCTTCTTGTCCTGAGTTTTTTTGTCTTGACCGGGCATGCTTTTCCCTTTCTGTCTAAATCACCCGGAATAATCAGATGTCCAGGTTCTGAGCCAGGAGGGCATTTTCCTCAATAAATTCCTTGCGTCTTTCCACTTCCTCGCCCATAAGGATGGAGAAAACCTTGTCGGCCTCCACCGCATCCTGGATGGAGACTTTTAATAACGACCTTTTTTCCGGGTTCATGGTTGTTTCCCAGAGTTGCTCGGGCGTCATCTCACCGAGACCTTTGTATCTCTGGATGGTCACACCTTTTTTGCCTTTTTCAAACAGATATTCCAGCAGCTTGTTCTCGTTTTCAATGGTCACTGAGTCGTTGGTGTTAATCACCTGGTACGGGGGCTTGAATTCTTCCAGTTCTTTGACCAGCCGGTAAAGGTTTTTGTACTCAATTGAATTAATCAAGTCCAGGTTGAGGCGAGTACGGCTGGCAAAGCCGTTGACCTTGTAGTCAACAATTATCTCATAAGCTTCGTACTCTTCATCATGGATAAGCTCGGTGCGGAAATCCTTGTCCAGCCTGGTTATCTCTTCTTGCAACTTCTTCATACGTTTTTTATCCTGGAGGGCTTCCAGGTCTGCTATGTTCTCGCGAATCAGGAGCTCAATCAGATTAATGGGAATGTTCCTCTTTTCCAGATAGCTGCGGAAATTTTTCTTCTGAATAACCCTGAGGATGAATTTCCTGAATTTTTCGCCTTCAATTAGCTCTTTCTGGTTGCTGACCTTAAGCTTGAATTCTTCAGAAATCTTCTTGACGATCCACTTTTCATATTCTCTTTCTTCTTTCAGGTACTGAACTTCTTTGCCCCGGGTAATTTTATAAAGCGGCGGTTGAGCAATGTACAGGTGCCCGTTTTCAATCAGCGGTCTCATCTGCCGGTAGAAGAAAGTCATCAACAGCGTCCGGATGTGCGAGCCATCCACGTCCGCATCGGTCATGATGATAACTTTGTGGTAGCGCAGCTTTTCCAGACTGAAGCTTTCCTCGCCGGCGCTGGTGCCCAGAGCGGCAATGATGGTGCCGATTTCTTCGTTGTGGAAAATTTTTTCCGGCTGGGCTTTCCAAACGTTTAAAATCTTGCCGCGCAGCGGCAGGATGGCTTGAAACCTCCGGTCCCGCCCCTGTTTGGCTGAACCACCGGCGCTATCACCCTCAACGATAAACAGCTCAGCCAGGGCCGGGTCTCTTTCCTGACAGTCAGCCAGTTTACCCGGCAGCGAAGTTGCTTCCAACACACTCTTGCGGCGGGCCAGCTCCCTGGCTTTTCTGGCTGCTTCCCTGGCCCGGGCGGCATCAATGGCTTTGGCCACAATCCTTTTGGCGTTGGTCGGGTTCTCTTCTAAATAAGCCGTAAGCTTCTCGTTGACCAGAGACTCCACAATGCCTTTAACTTCCGAATTGCCCAGTTTGGTCTTGGTCTGACCCTCAAACTGGGGCTCCCGCATCTTCACACTCAGCACAGCGGTCAAGCCTTCACGCGTATCATCACCAGAAATACTGCCTGAACCCAGGTCCTTGAGCATGTTGTGTGCTTCAGCATAGTTGTTGATGCACCGGGTTAAAGCTGATTTAAAACCAACCAGATGAGTTCCACCTTCTACGGTATTTATGTTATTGACAAAAGTAAAAATATTTTCCGTGTAGCCGGTGTTATACTGAAAAGCTACTTCCACGATGATGTCATCTTTCTGGGCTTCAAAATAAATGGGCCTGGGGTTCAGCACCTCTTTATTCTGGTTAAGCCACTGGACAAACTCCAGGATACCGCCCTTGTACTGGAACTCGTGGCTTTTGTTGATGCGCTCATCAGTGATGGTTATCTTAAGCCCCCGGTTGAGGAAGGAAAGTTCCCTCATCCTCTGGGTCAGCACTTCAAAATTGAACTCCGTGGTTTCAAAGATTTCATCATCCGGCCAGAAGGTGATTTTGGTCCCGGTCTTGTTGGTTTTGCCAATCTTTTTCAGCGGGGTTATGGGATTACCACGCTCATAAACTTGGGTATAAATCCCACCGTCCCTTTTTACTTC
>JBBIRN010000314.1:0-2222 GCA_037441785.1 Candidatus Aminicenantota bacterium
AACTGGAAATACCGTAAAGATCAGGTAGCTGATTTAATCCGTTCTAAGGCCGTGGACCTGGTAGGGACTCAGGAGGTGTTAAAAAATCAGCTCGATGACTTGCTGTCAAGGTTGCCAGATTACAGTTATGTAGGAGTAGGACGAACCGATGGCCAGACTGCTGGCGAATACAGCGCTATTCTATACCAGAAGAAACGCTGGCAATTGCTGACGTCAGGAAATTTCTGGTTAAGCGAGGCACCGGAATTACCTGGTTCCAGAGGCTAGGATGCAGCCTGTGAGAGAATTGTAACCTGGGCTTTACTGGAAGAAAAAGAAAGCGGCTTCAGGTTGGCTTTGTTCAATACCCACTTTGACCACGTTGGCCAGACTGCCAGAAAAGAAAGTGCCCAGCTTCTTCTGGAAAGAATACGTGCTATAGCTGGAACGCTACCCGTAATTGTAACCGGAGATTTTAACGCCACACTTGAGGCAGAACCGCTCAGGATTATTCTTGGCAGTGGCTTCTTAATTGACAGCCGCAAAGAAGCCAGGCAGGTGCATGGTCCAGCCTGGAGCTTCCATGGCTTCGGTCAGGTGCCAGAGCCAGAGCGGCCACTCATTGACCACATCTTCGTCAGCCGGCCTTTCCAGGTAGAAGAGTACCGGAATATTTTTGAAGTTCTCGGTGGCGTTTATTACTCTGATCATAACCCGGTCCTGGTGGTCTTAAAAATCAACGTTAAATGATTTTAATGACGGATAAAAACCAGAAAGAAATTTAACCCTTTTCCAGACTGAAGATGCAGCCGGCTCAAAATATTTGAAGTTTATATCATCGGAAAATGCAATAAGTTGGACAGAAAGTTAAAAGGAAAAAACAGTCCATAAATTGGAAGAAAAAGCTGCCAGAATCGTCTTAAATAAAGAGTTTTTGTGAATAGATTTTAGATAGAATTATCTATCTTATTGATAATAAATAATTTATCAAAAGAAAAGGAGCACGGCATGAAGAGCTGCAACAATAGAAAAAATTTATTTTCCCAAAAAATGAAAAAATTAACAGCCTGGTTTTCAGCTTTGACGATTTTTATCCTGTTGAGCGCACCTATTTTTCCTCAAGCCCTGTCTTCAGAGCAGGTCGGTCCCAAAAGTAGTTCTGAGACTCGCACTCTGGAACTTTCTCTTGAACAGTGTATCTACAAAGCCCTAAAGAATAATCTCAACCTGAAAGCTGAGATGCTCACACCAGAAATTGCGGACAAGAACGTGACCTTGGCCACCGAGAAGTACATCCCTTCTTTTACCGTGAACTACAACGACCAGTCTACCCGGACCGCCTCTTACTCATTCCTTGATGCTTCTGATGTGGTGGTGACCAAGCAGAACGATTACACCATTCAATTCAACCAGAACATACCTCTGGGAGGTTCGCTTTCTGCCAGTATTTATAACTATGTGAATGACTCCAACCGTCGTTTCCAGACAATCAATCCCCGTTATGGTTCAACCCTGCGCTTGAATTTCAGTCAGCCCCTGCTTAAGGATTTTGGTTTTAAGTACGGACGGCGGGAGATAATCGTGGCTAATTACAGCCGGGAAATGTCAGAAGAAACCTTCCAGAAAGTGCTGGAGGATACCATCTATTCAGTTGAGGTCGCTTACTGGAACCTGGTTTATGCCCGGGAAAACCTCAAGGTCAGGCAGCAGTCGCTGAAACTGGCTCAGGAACTGCTGGAAAAGAATAAAACTGAAATAGAAGCCGGCACTTTGCCCCCGATTGAGCTGCTCACGGCTGAAAGCGAAGTCAGCACCAGGCAAGCTGATATTCTGGAGGCTCAAGCCCTAGTCAAAAACTACGAGGACCAGCTTAAGGCCGTGATTAACCTGGCGGCCGAAATGGAAAACGTCAAAAAGATTTCCCTCATCCCCACTGATACTCCTTCGGTAGAAAAAAGGGAAATCAGCTATGATGAAGCCCTGAACGTAGCGCTGGAGAAAAGGCCTGACCTGGCCGCTTTGCGGGTTGACCTTAAAAGCAAAGAGTTTAATTTTGGGTATGCCAAAAACCAGCTTTTACCCGACCTCAGGTTACAGCTCGCTTACTGGAGCCCGGGAATTTCTGGTGACCAGCTCCTTTATCAGGATAATAACCCCTTAACGGGCATCATCATCGGCAAAATTCCTGGAAAGAAATCTGATGCTCTGCGCGATGCTCTGGCTTTAAAGTATAAAAACTGGAC
>JBBIRN010000315.1:0-2201 GCA_037441785.1 Candidatus Aminicenantota bacterium
CAATTAATTGTCAAATAAAAAATGAAAAAAACAGACTTTTGGTGAACAGAGTAGCTGTTATCGGCGCCGGACTTATAGCCCTGAGCATCGCTCTGGCTGGAAACAGAATTTACGACCTGGTGCTCCTGGCTGCTTCTTTTGGCACGGCCGGGGTGTTGATTATTACCATGTTTGGGCTCTACTCAAAAATAGAAAACCCAACCGCCGCCAACATCACCATGGTGGCCGGGCTGGTGCTGACGCCTGTTTTTCAGCTCGGGCTTAAGTTCAAGGCTACGTTTTTACTTTCGGTCATTACCTGCGGGGTAATGTTCGTTCTGATTTCAGGGTTGAGCAAAAAATTAAATCAGCCAATGATAAAAAGCGAAAGGCGGTAGATAGCGGCAGCAATCAGGGCCGACATGGGAATGGTAAAAATCCAGGCCCAGACAATCCGCAAGGTTACCTGCCACTTAACCGAAGAAACGCTCCTGGCCGCTCCCACACCGGTGACGGCCCCGGTGATCACGTGGGTAGTGGAGACGGGAATGCCCAGGTGCGTGGCCATAAAGATGCTGATGGCGCTGGCTGTTTCCGCACAGAAACCATCAATCGGGCGCAGTCTGACGATTTTTTGGCCCATGGTCTTAACAATTCTCCAGCCACCGCTCAGAGTGCCCAGGGCAATGGCCGTATGAGCTGAAAGGACAATCCACAGCGGAATGTGGAATTCTTTCATATGACCTGAAGTATAAACCAGGCTGGCGATGATGCCCATAGTCTTCTGAGCATCGTTCCCGCCATGCCCCAGGCTGTAAAGAGCCGCGGAAAGAAGCTGAAGTCTCCTTGACCAGAGATTAATTACCCGGAGAGGCTTTTTCCTCAGTAACCAGGTGGTAAGGACCATCAGCAGATTCCCCAAGATCATCCCCAGAATCGGAGCAATAAAAATAAAGGAGACGACCTTAACCCAGCCGCTTAAAATCACTATCCGAAAACCAGCTTTGGCCACCGAAGCACCCAGGTAGCCACCGATCAGGGCATGAGAGGAGCTGGAAGGCAACCCCCAGTACCAGGTCAATAAATTCCAGGTTATGGCTCCAAGAAGGCCGCAAAAAATCACCAGCGGGTCCACTACTTTTATGTCAATCAAGCCAACCCCGATGGTTTTAGCCACACCCGTGCCAAAAATCAAAAAGGCAACAAAATTGAAAAAGGCGGCCCAGACAACCGCTTGCTTGGGGCTTAAAACCCTGGTGGAAACCACGGTGGCCACTGAATTGGCGGCGTCATGCAACCCGTTGGTAAAGTCAAAGGCCAGGGCGATGGCTATGATGAAGACAATAAAAGCAAAACTCCAGCCGGACATCATTCCACTCAGCTACTCTTGACCACTATTCCTTCAACCGTGTTGGAGACCCGCTGATAAACATCCATGATGGTTTCCAAAATAAAGAGCACATCCTTCCATTTCATGATGTTGACCGGGTCTTTCTCCTCCTGAAAAAGCTTCTGCAACGACCGGGCATAAACCATGTCGCCTTTGTCTTCCAGGTCGTGGATGCTGCGGATTAGTTCAGCAATGTGCGGAGTGTATTTCTGGGATTTAAAGATTTCCGCCACCAGCAGGTTGAGCTTCTCGGTTGCTTCCCTGGAGAAAGCAGCAAATTCATCTATGAAACTTCTTTTCTCGGTCAGGTTGTAAAGATAAACATTGTGAATGGCATTCTCAATGAGGTCAATGATGTCATCAATCTCATGCACCAGCTTGTAGATGTCTTCCCGGTCAAAAGGTGTGATGAAGCACTGGTTAAGGAGCTTAATTATCTCGTGGGCTACCTGGTCAGCTTTATGTTCTACCAGTTTAGCTTTTTCCCAGTACTGAGCCGAATGGTTAAAGTTCCGGGAAAAATCCTGAAAGACAGCAGTTATCTCTGAAAGGCAAGCCGAAAGGTCCGAAAAATGCTGGGCGAAGGCTGGTTCCTTGGGTAAGAGAAATTTCATGATTGCTCCCTTATGGGCCTGGTTAAAATTAAGCCATAGTTTATACCAAAAAAAAGGCAAATTCAACTTTTCAGGGCCCCGGATTTTATGAGGCTCTTTCGTGAAAAGTGTGGTAATTTATTAGGCCTATATGAACTGTATTTCTTTAAAAATCAATAAAATTCATAAATTTAAACAAATTATAAATCCATTTTAAAAATTAAAGACAATCTAATGCC
>JBBIRN010000316.1:0-2153 GCA_037441785.1 Candidatus Aminicenantota bacterium
ACGAGCAGGCCTTAATGGAATTGATAAAGGAAGGTGACGAGCAGGCCTTCGCCCAGCTGATGGGTCTTTACAAGGACCGGATTGTCAACTTTCTTTATCAGATAACAGGCGATTACCAGGTAGCTGTGGACCTGTCCCAGGAAACATTCCTGCGGGTTTATTTTAAGGCCCGGAAATACCGGCCGATTGCCCCGGTCTCAGCCTGGATTTTTTCCATTGCGGCTAACCTGGCCAGGACGGAAAAAAAACGGATGAAAAACCGCTCGGCTGTGCCCCTGGAAGAAGTGACCAACGCTTATTCTTCTGGCAGTTATTCTACGGACCACAACGACCCGGCCCTGATGAGGAATGTCCGGGCAGCCCTGAAAAAGCTTCATCCGAGGTACAGGATACCGGTCATTCTCAAGGATGTGGAAGGCTTTTCCCAGGAAGAAATCGCCCGGATGCTGAAATTACCAGTGGGTACGGTTAAAGCCAGGATTAGCCGGGGCCGGGAATACATCAGGAAGTGGCTGGAAGAAGGCCAGGAAATAAAAAATAGACCAGATGGCCGTGACTATGAAACTAAAGATACTGATTTTGAATTATAAATAAGTGGAGTTAAAAAAATGGACGAGGAAAGATATTTGAGCCAGCTGGAAAAAGTCAGTGCCCCACCTGGTTTTGAACAGGCGGTGCTCGACCGGCTCAGAAAAAGGAAAAAACAGAGGCTCTGGCTCGGGCGTCTGGAATGGAGTCTGGCGGCGGCAGTGGTCTTAATAGTCGTAGTGCAACTGATTTTTCAACCGCTGCCCGTGTGGCGTTTAAAGCCAGCTGAGCTCGCTTCCACTGCTCAGCGTGCGGTTAAGGACAGGTTCATCATAGAACCGGTGGACCTAAAAAAAGAAATCAAGAATGCTTACGAAGAACCACAGACCATTTTTATACTGGAGCAGGTTTCGGATAACTGGGTTCAACAAATCAAGTATTGAGGAGGTGTCCGTTGAGGAAAAAGGGTTTTAAAAATCATGGTTTTCTGGCTGTTGTTGGGCTGGTTGTGTTTTTAACCTCAGCTGTTTCTTCGGCCACCCCATCTCCCTTAGCTCCAGACAAAGAGGTCAGTGAAATAGTTAAGAAAGCCTCTCCTTCTGTGGTCAGGGTAGAAGTTAGGGATGGGCTCAGACGAGTAGCTACGGGCGTGGTAATAGATAAGGAAGGCTATGTAGCTACCACTGCTCTTATTTCTCCGAGAAGAGAAAAACTGACCGTCATTGACCAGAAGGGAACAGGTTATGAAGCTGAATTTCTAGGCTTTGACCCGGAGACCAGAATTGCTATACTGCGGCTGAAAGATAAAAAACTGCCGGAAATAGCCATCGGTGCAAGCGAAAAACTTGAGCCCGGAGATTGGGTTTGTGCTCTGGGTGTTCTGCCGGATACCGGCATCACCGTGACTCAAGGTATTGTCAGTTCAATCGGGGAAGACCGCATCAGGCTTAACCTCTGGACCACCCCCGGCATGAGCGGAGGACCGGTCTTAGACGAAAAGGGCCAGATGGTTGGGTTGCTGAGGGGCGTTTATGCTGAGGATAGCCCCATTGTCTTCCGCTTCCGGGACCGGGAAGCCACAGGCTCTGGCTATGTGTTCAGCCAGGCTGAAGCCCGCTCTTCAGGTATGGCTTTGGCTGTCCCGGTGGAGACAGTTCTGCAGGTTTTTAAGGAGATAAAATCAAAGGGCCAGGTAGAAAGGGGCTGGCTGGGAGTGGCCATAGCTCAGGACCGGCAGGGACGGGTGGTGATCACTCAGGTGGAAGAAGATAGCCCGGCTCAACTGGCCAGGCTTAAAGAAGGGGACAGGATTGTTAAGTTTAACGGGAAAGAAATCAGGTCCACAGACCAGCTGGTGAATGAAATCAGGAAGACCAAGCCAGGCAAAGAAGTGAACCTGATAATAGAAAGAGAGGGCAAAACGCAGGAAGTCAAAGTTAAGCTGGGGGCGGTACCGGAAGAAGAAGCCAGACGAGAGCTGGAATTGAGGTTTCCGGAAATTTTCCGCGGTTTGCCGGACCGACCGGTGCTGCCAGAGATTCCTGAATTCCCGAAGCCTGAGAAGTTTACTTTTGAGTTCGGGGTGGAAAATTACCGTTATATAGGTGTTTATCTGGAGCAGCTTA
>JBBIRN010000317.1:0-2131 GCA_037441785.1 Candidatus Aminicenantota bacterium
GCAATTTTTCTCTTCTGGACATACTTCTCCACCTGGTGGCGGCCGAAAACCTTCAGTTCTTCTATCCATTTTTGTACATTCTTGCTGGCATCATAAACCAGGTAGCGGTGGTCAGGTTGAAATTCGGGGGCCACCTCGGTCATCAAGTAGTATTTTTGGACAGAAACATAAAGGTTATAAAGGTTGTTCAGGGATGTTTCCAGGCGGGCTGATTGTTTTCCCAGGATTTCCGCCAGGCGGTTGAAAAATTTGGGAACCTGCAGGCCGCCCAGCCTGTTTTCTAAACACAAATGCACTAACCCGTCATTCTCATCAGTGTAAATGGTGGTAGCCCGACCAGGTGGGTGGAAGGTTATTTGGGGGTTGTTTTTGTCCTTTTTTATTTCAAAACGCGGGGTCTTTTTTAAAGCGTAGATTATCTCTCTTTTAATTTTATTTCTTTCTGGTGTGATTTCGTTGCTCAGGTAATAGTAAGTTTGTTTGAGCCGGCGCAGGAGAACGTTTCTCAGGTAGCGCTGGAAGTCTTCTTCGCTGGAGCACAGGAATTTTTCCACTGTTTTCCAGTTAGACAGGCGCTCAAGCACGGGGAATCTTCCCTGGCTGTTTCTGATAAAAATGTTAGAAACGGCCAGGTAAGCGATATCTCTGGGGTCGTAATTGGACAGGTAAATGTGCCAGCCCTGGTTTTTCTTTATCACCGGCATTAATTCTTCAACCATGGCCGTAATCAGGTCCCTGAGGTCATCTTCCGTATAGCGGTTGTTGATAATAAGAAGGAGCTTCAAAAGTAAATTCTTCTTAAAAGCCATAGCTTTTCTATTTTTCTTCTATTTATCTTAAAAAATGAGGGATTTGTCAATAATTTAAAAGGTAAGGAAAAAGGTTTGGATTTTTGCCCGCCAAACGGGTATAATTAAAAAGCCAGCCGGTTAACCGGATAAGGGTTGACTTATTTGGCTTTTTTAGCTAATATTTTAAATCATTTTTAAAGAGAGAGATGGCACAAAATGATTAAACTACGACTGATGAGATTTGGCGCAAAAAAGAAACCCTCTTACCGGGTAGTGGTGATTGATTCCAGGAGAGCCAGGCAGAGTAAGACTCTGGATACAGTTGGCTACTACCATCCAAGGACCGAACCTCTTGATTTTAAATTAGATATGGAGAAGGTAAATTACTGGCTAAAGAAGGGAGCTCAACCTTCGGAAACCGTGAATTCCCTGATAAATAGAGCAGTTAAGGGACAAAAATCAACCCAAGATTCTAAGTCTTAAAGGAGGTTACTGTGAAAGAACTGGTTGAAATGATTGCCAAGTCACTGGTTGACAATCCGGACAAAGTGCAGGTTTCCCAGCTTGAAGGGGAACAGACCACCATCCTGGAACTCAAGGTGGCTCCTGAGGATCTGGGAAAGGTGATCGGAAAGCAGGGCCGGACTGCTCGTGCCATCCGGGTTATTCTGGGTGCTGCCGGAATGAAAATGAAACGGAGATTCAACCTGGAAATCATTGAAAAAGGTTGATCTGGTATCCATCGGTCGGATAATCCGGAGTGAAGGCAAGGACGGCACTCTGAAAATCAGGCTTCAGCCTGAGGTCCCGCGAGAGCCGTTCTTCAAGAAAATTTACCTGGAACAAGAAGGGGAGTTAAGGGAATACGAAGTAGAGAGCTTCAACATCGTCCGTAACTCTCCCTTTTTAAGATTAAAGGGGATTAACAGCCTCCAGGAGGCTGAAGCCCTGAGGGGCCGGGAAATCCTGGCCAGGGCCGAGGACTTCCCGGCTCTGGAAGACGGCCTCTATTATGACTTTCAGCTTTTAGGCTGTCTGGTGGAGACGGTGGATGGCCTGAAGCTGGGCCGGGTGGTGGAGCTGATAACCATGAGCAGCACCAACCTCCTGGTGGTGGAAATAGCCGGGAAAAAAGTAGAAATCCCCCTGGTGGCGGCTATTTGCCGGCAGATAGATCCGGCAGCTAAGATTATTGTCATTGACCCGCCAGAGGGTTTGCTGGAGCTCAATGAGGTTTGATATCATCACCATTTTCCCGGGGATGTTTGCCAGTCTGTTTTCGGCTGGAGTAATTAAGAAGGCCGTAGAAAAAGGAGTTCTGGAAATTAAAATCCACGACC
>JBBIRN010000318.1:0-2104 GCA_037441785.1 Candidatus Aminicenantota bacterium
ATAAACTAAATAGACCACCAGCAAAAAGCCCGCGCCCAGCACTGCTCCGACCAGCGCCTGCCTTAAATTTAAGTCATAACGGAACGGCGCATAAACCAGCGCCAGGACTAAACCGGGAATGGTGAGATGGTCAGGAATTATCTGGTGGAAATAATCAATGAAGCCAAGAGCTATCAAAAAACTGACGAACAGACAATCAGCAAAAAACTGCAGGTCAAGAAACTTCAGGTTATGGAAATAGACCAGCACAAAACAGCCGGCCGTCAGAGCTTCCACCAGCGGATAAACCAGGGAAATTTTTTCCCCGCAGAAACGGCATTTGCCACCCAGCAAAAGGTAGGAGAGAACCGGAATGTTGTCGTACCATTTTATCCGGCGCCCGCATTTGGGACAGCTGGACGGCGGCCGGAGCAAACTCTGGTCGCGCGGCAGCCGGTAGATGACTACGTTGAGGAAACTTCCCCAGACCAGCCCCAGAACCACGATAAAGACAATTCTTAGCGTTTCCACCACACCCTCGCTGGTTTAACTTCGCCTGTTTTCGGGTCGTAGAGGTAATCTTTCCCGTCCAGGTCTTTGGGCACTTCCCTGAGCAGCCCGGCCCGCACCAACGAATTCAGGTCCTCGGGCCACCGGCCGTACTTTTCCTTAAATTTCTTTACCGCTTGGCTCAGGGCCTCGGTGTCCACGGTGCTTTTCACCCGGTAAAGATGGTTGTAGGCGATTTCTTTTACCCAGTCTTCCTTGGCTGTCTCATAAACTTCTTTCCACATCTGCCAGGCTTCAGCGTAGTCCATCGTTTTGTAGGCAGCATTAGCGTAGAGCCGCTTGACGATGGGCGGCGCGCCGGGGATTTCCATGGCTTTGCGGTAGTATTCTCTGGCCCGTTCAAAATCTTTCTGCATCTGGGCGATGTGTCCGGCCTGAAACGGGAAAATCCACATCTCCGGGTTTTTCTGCAGGCCCATGTCCAGAATCTTGTAAGCCAGCTCCGGGTCATGGGCATCATAGACGGCAATCAGAGCCCCCACCTCGTACGGGTCTGTGTACTTCGGGTCTAACTCGGCAATGATGGAAAAGATGTGTTCCAGGTACTTGAAGCGGTCCGGAATATCATACGAACCGTAATACTGAATGGCCCAGAGGTAAATAATGTCCGCGGCCAGAGAAGAGTAACCGAAGGTGGCATACTTCAGGTATTTGCCAGACGGCAGGTAGATGATGGAAGAGCCCGGCACTTTTTTCCTGGCCACTTTATCAGACTGGATTTTCAACCAGGAAAAAAGCAGCAGGGAGACAACCAGGAATAAAACTAAAAGGTTCCTCTGGCGGCCCAGGAGTTTTTCTCCGCTGCTTTTTTCTTCTGCCGTTTTTATCCCAGCCATTTTACCCGCTATATCCCTAAAAGATGATTTTTCATATTATTTCCTTTCATCTGCTCCAGATACTTAAAATCTTGATTTTCCCTGGATCTTAATTCTCCCTCCACTCTTCTTTGGCGAAAATCTTTTACCTCTACACTTCACCTTTCCAGCTTCCTCAGATAAAGTCCCGGCGCCGGAAAATCAGCATAGCCAGCAGCAGAATAAAAGCCGTGTAGACCAGGCCGTAAACGAAGCTAATTCCGAGTAATTTTGTAGGGATTGGTAGATTATGTACTACCTCGGTCTTGAAGTTGAAGTTTTCCAGGTCGGGCAAAATGGTGTACAAAACCTGAAGTGCCGCCCGGCCCGCCCCGCTCTTGACTTTCTTGATGAGCATCTCCAGGCTCCAGCTCAGATGGCCGATGAGGTAGAAACCCAGAGCATAAAGCGAAGCCAGAATCGGCGTGGTAAAAGTGGAAAAAAGCAGGGCTACGGCCGTCATCAGGCACAGCTCAAAAAATATGTAAAGAATGGCCAGGAGAATGCTCCACTCTATGGTAAAGGTATGGAGAAAAAGTATCAGGAGAAAAATCACGGCCATCAACACGGTCATGATGAAAATGGTCAGCACCAGCCCCAGAAATTTTCCCAGCAGAAACTCTACCCGGTGGATGGGCTTGGCCAGCAGGGTGAAGATGGTCTTCTTGTCAATCTCTTTGTAAACCAGGCCGGTGCCCATC
>JBBIRN010000319.1:0-2085 GCA_037441785.1 Candidatus Aminicenantota bacterium
AACCAGAAAAGGAGTCCGTGCCAAGAAGCAGCGCTCTTCAGCCGGGAATTCCTGCCTTTCCCAGTTCTAATCTCATTAAGCCTTGGCCTGTTCAAAGTCAATGCGGCGGCCGGCTGCCCCCGCCTCTTCTCGATTTTCCCCTTAGACTGGATACCAGGCCTTAACCTGAAAGAATTTTTTTCTTGACCTTAACTCTTTATTTGTATTAAGGATAATATGTAAAAAAAAGATGGAGGTTAGTAATGAGCGAAAAAGAACTTAAAACCAATAAACTATCAACTCCCTTGAGCCGCCGTGAGTTTTTAAGCAAAACAGCTGCTTCGGCTGCGGGATTGATGATTGTCCCCCGCCATGTCATCGGCGCCCAGAAAGACAAAAAGAAAAAAGCTCCGAGCGACACGCTCAACATCGGCTGTGTCGGCGTCGGCGGCAAAGGATTTTCTGACGTTCAGGCAGTCAGCACAGAAAACATCGTGGCCCTGTGCGACGTTGATGCCACCATGATGGAAAAATTCCTCACCTCGGACCAGCATCCGCCAGAATACAAAGCCAAGTATGAAAAAGCCCATCTCTACCGTGATTTCCGGGAAATGCTGGAGAAAGAAAAATCACTTGATGCCATCACCGTGAGCACCCCTGACCACACCCACGCCGTTATTGCTATGATGGCCATCAAAATGGGCAAGCACGTGTTTGTTCAGAAACCGCTGACACACACAGTGAAGGAAGCTCGCCTCCTCCGACTTGAGGCCCAAAAAAGGAATGTGGTCACGCAGATGGGTAACCAGGGCCACGCCAAAGAAGGTGCCCGCCTGATCTGTGAATGGATCTGGGATGGCGCTATCGGTCCGGTGCGTGAAGTTCATGTCTGGACCAACCGACCAATCTGGCCCCAGGCTATAGAAGCGCCCAAAGAAATCCCTTCCTGCCCACCAACCCTGGCCTGGGATCTCTGGTTGGGGCCCGCTCAATGGCGTCCCTATCATCCAGCCTACTGTCCGTTTGTCTGGCGTGGCTGGTGGGATTTTGGCACCGGCGCACTCGGCGATATGGGAGCCCATCTTATAGATCAGCCATTCTGGGCCCTAAAACTTGGCGCACCCAAAAGAATTCAGGCCAGCTCCACAAAATACACCAAGGATTCCTACCCGCTGGCGGAAATCGTTACCTATGAGTTCCCCGAACGCGAAGGAATGCCCCCGGTCAAACTCACCTGGTATGACGGCGGGCTGATGCCTCCGCGACCACTTGTGCTGCCTAACGGACGCCGTCTGGGAGATGAAGGCGGCGGCTGTCTGTTTGTCGGCGATAAAGGCATGCTGGTCTGCGGTACCTACGGAGAAAACCCGCGCCTTCTCCCTGACGAATTAATGAGAGACTACAAACGGCCAGAAAAAACCATCCCCCGCTCACCCGGAATTGCCGAAGAATGGATTGCCGCTATAAAAGAAGGCAAAAAATCAACCACTGACTTTTCTTATTCCGGCCCGCTGACTGAATTGATGCTGCTCGGTAACATCGCCCTGCGCTTTAAGGATGACAACGTGGTGCTGGAATGGGATAGCGAAAACTTCCAGTTCACCAACGTGCCTGAAGCCAATCAGTATCTCCATAAAGAATACCGCCAGGGCTGGGAGCTGTAGACAAAAATCACAAAAAAATTCTCTAAGGAAGCCGAGAAAAACAGATTTCCGGGGCTGGAAAACCAAAAAGATTAAGGGTTGACAAAACAAAGGAGCCAGAGGAAAATAACGGAAAAATCAGCAGGATACACAGAGAATCAGGGCGGTAGTGAAATTGTTAGATTTTCGTCTCAGAATTAAGATGGCTAAGGACCACGAGACAGAATTAAAACCTTATCTAAATTTTCCGCAGGAAATTTGCCCTATAACCCGGAGCAACGGGCTGAATACGATTTGCGATCAGGGCTTTGAGCTTTATAAACCATAAAAATCTGTCCGCTGAGGACACCTGGCCAAGATGGAGGAGTTTATGAACAAGATAAAAAGAAATCTGGCGTTAGTTATCTGTTTTTTTATTTTTTCTTCACTTTTTTCAACTTTCGCTCTCGCCCAGCAAAAAACT
>JBBIRN010000320.1:0-336 GCA_037441785.1 Candidatus Aminicenantota bacterium
CAGCTCCACCAGGAAAAAACCTGGCCCAGTTTTCATTTCGGCTCCGGCGGCGAGGTTAAAACTCAGCTCCTGGCCTTGGAGATTATCAAGCTTAACCGAGTATTTTTGGCCCGCAGAAATCACTTCCAGCCTGGCTCCCACATTCAATAGGACTGCTGGCCCGGCAGCCAGGTAAGCAGCGAGGTTTTTATTCTGCCAGAAATGAAATTTGGCCAGTAAAGGAATGGCCAGATAATCCAGCGAAACAGTCTCCTGATATCCGGTTTCCTCGTCTTCTGACCTGTAGATGGCTCCGCCTGGCATAAACAATACGCCACTTTCCAGGTTGAGCTTTTT
>JBBIRN010000320.1:378-2075 GCA_037441785.1 Candidatus Aminicenantota bacterium
GTCTTCCATTCCTGCCGGTAACAATCGGCTCCGAATAAATCTGCTCTCCCCACTCCGAACCTGAGGGCCGGTCTTATCCTTGAAAAAGCCAGACCACTGACCCCGGAAAACAAAAACAAAAAAATTAAGAAAAATGATAAAACCCGGACCTTTTCCCTGGCCTGAACTTTTGCCCTGAATAAAAACATTTTTTCTTTTTTCTATGATAAAAGGTCACAACTTGCTGGAAATATTTTACTACCTTAGAATTCCCGCTACCAGCATCTCTTCTTCAAGAAACACAAAATTATGAGACTACCGAGATCAAGTAGCGGTTTCCCCCCTGGACCTTGGCCTGGTACATGGCCTGGTCAGCCCGGGCAATGATTTGCTCGGCCTCAGTTTTATCAGTAATCAAAGCCACCCCCATGCTGAAATTTACTTTAAAAACGTTTGACCGAATTATGAATTGATGATTGGCCGCGTACTCCAGCAACCTTCTGGCTATATTTTCCGCTTCTTTAAGAGCCAGACCATCAAGCAGAATGGCAAACTCATCACCGCCCAGACGGACCAGCAAATCCCCTTCCCGGAGCTGCTTCTTCAACCAGCGACCGAGTTCTATTAATAATTCGTCCCCTACCTGATGCCCGAAATTATCATTAACCTCTTTAAAATTATCCAGGTCAATAAAGAACAGGGCACTAGTTTTGCCCAGTTCCGTCTCTTCAATCAAACGAGGCAGGATTACTTCCAGCATGCGACGGTTGGGCAGCCCGGTCAGAGGGTCGTGCATGGCCAGCTCCGCCAGCTTTTCTTCCTGCATTTTTCGCTCGGTAATGTCATAACAGGAGCCGATAAAACCGGCAAACTCGTCCTCTAAGCCAGAGAACGGACGACCAACGCACAAAACCCAGCGCCATTGTTGGTCATATCTTTTCAGTCGGAACTCAATCTCAAAGGCCTTGCGTTCTGCCAGGGCAGTGCCGTAAACTTTCAAAAACCTTTCCTGGTCGGCCTGGGGCACGCCAGCCAGCCAGCCCAGGTCCTTTTCCTCTTCCAGGGAGCGGCCAGTAAAGGCTAACCAGGCGCGGTTAAAATAGTTAAAACGGCCAGCCGGGTCGGCTCTCCAGATCATGGCGGGAAATTCTTCAAAAAGAGTCAGGTAAAAATCCCGGGCCCGGCTCACTTTCTTCTCGGCTTCTTTTATGGAAGTAATATCGTTCATCAGAATCAGGGTGTTGATGTGCTGGTCAAAGGGATCCAGGATTTTTTTCAGGATGATCTGAAAAACAACTTTTCCCCGGAAAGTTTCCACTTCTTTTTCCAGGGTCAACTGACGATTGTTGACAGAAAGGAAATAGTTCAGTTCATTATTCAGCCAGGGGAATACCTTATCCAGAGCAATTTTTTCGCCATAAATCAAGGAAGGCGGAAGTTGAGTCTGGAAATACTCAAAACAGGCGTCGTTAATGGCCTCTAGGCGGCCATCCAGGTCCAGGACCACAGCCGGATTGGGTATAGTGTTGAAGATACTTTTATACCCGTCCTCTAAGTTTTGCCAGATCATCTTACGCCTTGTTATAAAATTTAATAATAAAATAAGGTGAAATGGAGTAAAAAGCAATACCCCTTAAAGATGATTTTCCACCAGCTTTATCACCCCCCGGCCTGGGTCAAAAACTTTTCCTTCTATTTTTCGTATCTTTTATTTAGAA
>JBBIRN010000321.1:0-2047 GCA_037441785.1 Candidatus Aminicenantota bacterium
TTCTTTCACCCGGCTTTAAATAAACCGAGTGCTTCTTTATCTCCTTGATGATAGCTTCCTGTTGAACTTTTCTCTTAAACCGTCGGAGTGCTGATTCTAAGCTTTCTCCTTCTTCAACTACCACAAAAGCCACGCTTTTCACCTCCTTACATCTGGAAAGTCATTGATTTTATACTTGATTATCAGGAATTTGTCAAGAAACCAGGCTGTTTCAGCTGGCCTCCGCCTTTTTTGATTAAGACCCGGGCGCCGATGACCATCGGGTCAACCAGAGGAACGCTCAGGTCTTTCTCTTCCAGGGCTAACGGTATTTCTGTACAGCCGGCGAGGATGACCTGCGCTCCCCGGGAAATGAGTCTTTGGGCCACCTGCCGGAGTAGTTTTTTGGCTCGGCCCTGGCTGAAACCAGCTTTTATTCCTTGCGGTCCATAAATGGCCTCCATGACCATTTGGCTTTCCGTTTCCGAGGGAGTTAGGACCTGGAAGCCCTTTTTTTCAAAGGGAAGATGGAAAATTTTTGTGGCTAAAGTTCCGGTGGTGGCCAGCAAGCCGACCTTCTTGACCTGCGGGTAGTTTTGCTTTAGATAGTCAGCGGTTTCTCTGATCAGATGGAGCAGTTTGAGCCTGGTTTTCTTTTCCAGCTCCGGGAAAAAGTAATGAGCTGTCATGCAGGGAATAGCGCAGATTTCGGCCCCGGCTTTTTCCAGAATTTTCAAGCCGCTAATCAGGCTGGGCAGGGGATTTTCACCTCCGTACAGAATGGCTCTGGTTCTGTCCGGGGTCTGGGGGTTATTGTAAACAATGATTTTTAAATGTTCCTGGTCCTGCCCGGCGGCCGTGTTTTTTATGATTAATTCAAAAAAACGAGCCGTGGCCTCAGGTCCCATTCCCCCGAGTATTCCGATAGTTTTAGTCTTCTTTTTCTTCATCTTTTATTTTCTCCAGCCAGGGTTTTAGTTTTTCTATGGGAAGTGGCTCGGCCGTATGGCCGTTTCTTCCAGTCATACTGGTGGCTTTAAAAAGAGAATTCAGGATGGCTTCTTCGGCCGCTTCGGCTGCAGCCTGAAACAGCGGTGACATGGATTCGTTCTTCAGCACCTCTACCTGCTGGGTCAAGGATTTTCCTCCGCTACGGTAGCGAACAGAAGGGGAAGTGGAAAAGGCAATGGCATAATCCCCGCTGCCGTTGGCATAATAGCCGCCAGTCCGGGCAATACCCAGTAGGGCTCTCTTGGCCAGGCGCTTCAGATTCCGGGAATCAAGAGGAGCATCTGTGGCCACGATAACCATACAGGAACCATTTTCCTGACGGGTCAGATGGTTAGATGGCGAGGCAGCCTGTTTTTTTAGCCATCTTTCTACCTGCCGGCCTTTGATTTGCAGTACGCCGCCAAAATTAGTTTGCACCAGCACTCCAATGGTGTAGCCGCCGAGCTCTGGTGGCAGGCGTCGGGAGGAGGTGCCAATTCCACCTTTAAAACTAAAGCAAATCGTCCCGGTCCCGGCTCCCACCGCGCCCTCTTCCACCGGACCGGAAGATGCTTTCTGAATAGCTTCCAGCACATCCTGCCTGGTTACGACCCGGGCCCTGATGTCGTTAAGCCAGCCATCGTTAGTTTCTCCCACGACCGGGTTTACGGAAAGAACTGTTTCATTTCCAGGTAAAGACAGGATGTAATCAATCACTGCTTCGGCCGCTACGGGCACACTCAGGGTGTTGGTTAAGATGATAGGTGTTTCTAAATAACCAAGTTCTTCTATCTGCGTTGAACCGGTCAGTTTCCCGTAGCCGTTAGCTACATAAACGGCGGCCGGCACCTTTTCCTGGAAAACATTGCCTTCGTGGGGAATAATGGCAGTAACACCCGTGCGGATATTTTCACCCTGAATGAGCGTCTTATGTCCTACCTTAACACCAGCCACATCGGTTATGGCGTTTAGGGGACCTGGTTCCAGAACGCCAATTTTTAAGCCCCATTCCCTGACCCGGGGTCGGGAAGCCGGAGAAGAGGTCAGGTTGAGAAGAAGACAGGGAATAAGCAGAGCA
>JBBIRN010000322.1:0-2045 GCA_037441785.1 Candidatus Aminicenantota bacterium
CAAAACCTTCCGGCCAAGCCAACTAAGATAAATGCCTGATTCTTTCAAAGCCCGAAACACCGATAATTTCCAGCTTTTCACCCGTTTCTTTTTCCACCTGGTCCAGCAAAAGGTTAAGCCCCAGGGTGTCGCTTGCTATATGTCCGGCCACCACCACGTTTAGATTGGCCTTCTTTGCTTTTTCCAGGGCCTCTTCGCTGAAGTGCATGCCAACCAGAGTACTTATGCCAGCCGCAGCTTGCTTTTCAAACATATCTTTGGAGCCTTCAGTACCACCGGTCATATCCACGTAGATTTTCCCGGCCCGGCTTTTTTCTGCGCCGGAAAGAATTTTCGGCCCTGTACCCTGTTCTCTGGCTTTCTGATATTCCGGCAACTGTTCGAGAATTTCTACCACTTCTTTTAGAGTTTCCGGCTGCTTTTGCTCAAACAAAACTGTAAGATACCTGGTTACGCAATTATCTGCCGGCGTATGCAAACAGACAAAAGATAACCCTAAAAGACGGGCCACATCCACCGTCCGGTTGTGATTTACCGGTAAAAGCCTTCTTTCCACCTCTGCCATCCTTTTTTCCATCAACTGCTCTGCCACACTGGGCGTAACGCCGGCGGCAATCAGCAGGTCAATTTGCAGAGCCATGACCTCTGAAAGCTGAGCCAGTGCCCGGCCTTCAGGATGGTGAGCAATGATCAGGTCAACGCCTCGCCCCTGGTCCCGGTTAAGCAGGTAAGCCAGCAAAACTTCCGCCACCTCCATATCAATGCCGCAAAGAGCTGTTTTAACTTCTTGTTCCGGTTCGCCCACCAGAAGCCGGCTGTCAGGATAGGGATTGAAAAGCCGGTCGGTATCAAAATATTCCCTTTCTTTTTCCGCCAGCTTCTCGTATTTTTTCTGCTCTTCTTCCAGAATTTTATTTATTTCCTTCTCTCCCCTGAGGTCAGACTTAATCCCGATTTCAATAGCTTTGCGGTATAAATCTTTAAGCTTCATCTGTCCTCCTGACTGCTCAGAAAATGGCCCATGATTGAGCCGAAGCCCTTGCTTGGGCTCCAGCTCTTAAGTTTAGAATATTTCAGAAAGCCTGTCTAATCACTTGAAATATTCACGCCCTCCAACACGCCGCTTCCAGATACTTCCCCTAAGCTGGATACCATGTCCTAACCTGAAAGAACGGCTGTATTGACATAATCTGACGGCTGAGATAAATTCTTTTCGTGCTTAGATTAATATTATTAGCGGCCATATTTTATCTCATTTATCAGGTGGTGAAATTTTTCCAGGCTATCGGAGAAGCAGCTTCAAAACCAGACAACCCGGGTCCAAAATCAGAAAAAAGAAAAATCATGGTCAAGGATGAAGTCTGCAACACCTACATTCCTGAAGATGAAGCCATCAAAGAAAACCACCAGGGTAAAACCTTTTATTTCTGTTCTGAAGAATGCCGTAATAAATTCCGCCATGCTCTAAAATCAACCAAGGACTCCTGACCCCTTCGCTTTTAAACCCTCAAAACCTGATGGAAAAATCCACAAACTCTGCCTGATAATTTTCCCAGATGACTTCTGCCTTCTCCACTCTGGCCAGCCGCGGCCCCTTTTTAAGCTCGGCCAGAAATTGCTCCAGCGCCTCTTTATCACCTTCAGCCACCACCTCCACCCGGCCGTCGTAAAGGTTCCTCACCCAGCCCGTAACTCCCAGCATGTTGGCCACGTGCTGGGCAAAAAAACGGAAGGCCACTCCCTGAACCCGACCAGAAAAAAAAGCATGAAAACGAGCTTTCATACTAAAAATTTTATCACAGGCACATAATTTAAGTTAAAATAATGACATGAAAAAAGTTCTTCTGACCATAGCCGGTTTGGACCCCACTTCCGGGGCAGGTCTGCCCCTGGACCTTAAAGTTTTTTCCCGCCTTGGTTTTTACGGGTTGGCCATTCCCACTTCGCTGAACATCCAGAATTCCTACCGCTTTTATCAGCACATTCCTCTGGAACCGGAATTTATTTTGGAAGCTTATAAAAAGTTGAAACTGGATTTTAACTTC
>JBBIRN010000323.1:0-2041 GCA_037441785.1 Candidatus Aminicenantota bacterium
TTTAAGTAGGCGGACGAGCTCCTCTCGCTCGTTAGCCTGATAATCAACCACCAGAATTTTCTTATCTGACATGTCCGTGAGGAATTTTAGTTTATCCGGAAGCGACTTGTCAACCAGAATCCACTTTACAGACACCCGGCTTTTAGCATATAAATCTTTCTGTTACCCTGGTAATAGAGTAAAAAGGAGAGCAGAATTTGAGAAAAAAGGTCCCGCTGCACACCAAGATATTCATCGGACTGGTGCTGGGCGTGGTGGCCGGCCTGGTCTTCGGGCCGAAAGCCCGGGCTATTGAGTTTCTGGGAACCATCTTCATCCGCCTCATCACCATGATTGTTGTTCCTCTGGTCTTTTTCTCCCTGGTCCTGGGCACCGCCAGCCTCGGAGATGTAAAAAAACTCGGTCGCGTGGGCTTAAAGTCTTTCGTCTATTTTACCGCGACCACCGCTCTGGCCATAATCATTGGCCTTCTGGTCGCTAACCTGTTCCAGCCCGGAACCGGCCTTAACGACCAGGTTAAACAGGAGCTGCTTAAAAATTACCAGCAGACGGCCCAGAACCGGACTTCCTTGCTGCAGGAAAAGCCTTCCTTGATTTCTGTTCTGGTCAACATCGTGCCCACCAACCCGGTAAAAGCCATGGCCGAGGGAGAAATGCTTCAGGTAATATTCATCGCCATCATTTTCGGTTTATGCCTGACCTTCATCTCTGAGGAAAAGAGCCGGCCGCTGCTTAAAATATTTGAGGCGGCCAACGACACCATTCTCCAGGTTATCAACCTGGTGATGAAATTTGCTCCCTACGGAGTTCTGGCTCTGCTGGCTTCTATCATCGGCCAGTTTGGTGCTGGAATACTGCTTACTCTTTTAAAATACGTGCTGGTGACTATCGCTGGCCTGGCCTTTCATGCTCTGATAGTGGACGGGCTGCTGGTCAAATTTCTGGGTAAAGTAAAACCCTCCTATTTTTTTAAAAAGACCTCAGATGCCACTTTAATCGCTTTTTCCACTTCCAGCTCCAACGCCACCATTCCTGTGGCTCTTGAATGCCTTGATAACCTGGGCGTAAAAAGAGAATATTCAAGCTTTGTTATTCCCCTGGGCGCCACTGTCAACATGGATGGCACCGCTCTCTATCAGGGAGTGGCGGCCATTTTTATCGCCCAGATTTATGGTCTGCAGCTAAACCTTGGAGCTCAGGCTACGATTGTTCTGATGGCCCTTCTGGCTTCAGTCGGGACTGCCGGTGTCCCGGGGGCAGGCATGATCATGCTGGCCATGGTTCTCAAGCAGGTTGGCATACCGCTTGAGGGTGTGGCCCTGATCCTGGGTGTGGACAGGTTGATTGACATGTGCCGGACAGCGGTCAACATGCTGGGTAACATGGCTGCTTCTGTCTTTATCCACACTTCTGAGGAAAAAAGACCACCGGCAGCCTGAGTTAACCTCCTTTTCTTGGCAAGCGCTTCAGGTTGCTTTAGAATAACGGCAGCAGAGGTGAGGTAATTTTATGGCCAAAAAAACCAGAAGACAGCTCCTGGGTCAGCATTTTCTCCACGAGAAAAAAATCCTTGGAAAAATCGTGGAGGCGGTGGACCCGCAACCAGAGGACCTGATTGTGGAGATAGGACCAGGCCAGGGGGCTCTGACTTTTCCTCTGGCGGCCCGAGCCGGGAAAGTGGTGGCCGTGGAAAAAGACTATGCTTTAATCCCGGAGCTGGAAAAGACCGGCTGTCCCAACCTGGAAATTATCGCCGGCGATATTTTAGAGCTGGACCTGAACAGTCTTCTGGAAAAGAAAAAAACGGGCTTCAAGCGAATTAAGCTGGCTGGCAACCTGCCCTATCACATTTCCAGCCAGGTTCTTTTTGTCCTGCTCCAGGTGCGGGAAAAGATCGAGCGGGCGGTCTTTCTTTTCCAGAAAGAAGTGGCTGAAAGAATTGTCAGCCCTGCGGGCCAGAAAAAATATGCCCCTCTTTCCATTCTTATTCAGAATTATTTCGACAGTCAGCTTCTTTTTCAGGTCAAACCAGGCGCTTTTA
>JBBIRN010000324.1:0-2017 GCA_037441785.1 Candidatus Aminicenantota bacterium
TTTTTTCTTCCTTTTTGTCCTCGGGCTTGCTCAGGAGCCTAAGCTTCACTGGAATTTTGAAAAGATAGAAGCCCAGAAAACCAAAGACACGCCAAAAGCCAATTTTAACCCGGAGATGAGCCCGCCTGTAGCCTACGTCATCAAGGGAAGAACTCTGGAGGCGATAAACGGGAAATGGGATTCACTGGAAGGAAACTTTTCTGTTGCTCCAGGAGTTAGCGGCCAGGGTCTCAGGCTTGATGGCTTCACCACCGCGGTTAGAGCCGCTGAGACTTCTCCGCTTAATATAAATAATGAATTAACCGTAGAAGCCTGGGTGGCGTTGGGCGAATATCCTTTAAACTGGTGTCCGGTTCTTACTACTGAAACCACTCAGGTTAATGGTTACCGCTTGCTGGTTGGTCCCTATGGCCAGGTCTCCATGGAGGTAGCAGTTGATGGCCAATGGCGTTCAGCCACCACGGAGAGAGAAACTATCCCGCTGAGGAAATGGATGCATCTGGTGGGCACTTATAAAGCCAACTCTGAGGTTAAGGTTTATGTAAACGGAGAGCTGCGGGCCAGTTCTGCCCTTATTGGTCGGATGGAAAAACTCAAAGGAAATTATTTGCTGGGCATGGTAGCTTCGCCGGCCAAGCCATCTGATATTGTTAGTGAATACGGGACGCTGCCTGATTATTTTGGTTTGGAAGGGATAATAGATGAGGTGAAGGTATATGACGTGGCTCTGAGCGCAGATCAGGTAAAGGCGAAATACCAGCAGGTTAAAGTGTCTTCTCCGGACCTTCAACCCAAAAGACTACCGAAGCTTGAGCACCATCCGGGGAAGTTTGGGGCTTTTTACACCACGTTGAAATACTACCCTGCCTGGGACAATCTCTGGCCGGTGGGCGAACATGCAGATGTAGTGGTAACTTTTGATAAATCACCGGTTAAGCTTGTTTTCTGGCGTGGGACCCGCTACAGTCCGGTCTGGGTTTCGGAGAATGAGCTCTGGATGGCCGACCAGAGTGTAGAGGCCTGGAATGATGAAGAGGGATGTTTTGAACATATGCAGGACAGACACTGCCGCCTGTCCAGTGTCAGGATTATTGAAAACAATGAAGCCCGGGTGGTGGTCCACTGGAGGTATGCACCTGTCAGTGCTTACGAGCACACCTGGAGGAGGGACCCAAAAACAGGCTGGGAAGTCTGGATTGACGAATACTATTATGTTTATCCAGATCAGACTGCTATCAGGAAAGTTTCCTGGAAGAAGGACACCCTGGGCGTCCCCAGGCAGTTCCAGGAATCGGAAGTGTTGCTGCAACCGGAGCAAAAAGTATGCGAGGTGGTAGAAAAGGATTTCGCTACAGTAGCCGATTATAACGGGAATAAGAGAAAAGTTTCTTTTGTGGAAGACCCGAGCAAACCACCTTATGGACCCTTCAACTGGGACAAGTTTTTTGACTACACCATTCAGCAGTTCAATTTTAAGGCCAAAAACAAGCCCTTCATCTGCTTTGAACCAGGCAATAAGATGTGGCTGCGCTATGAAAACCTGAAGGGGTATTGCCTTCATACCGGCTGCAATCACTGGCCGGTGGGACAGGCCAGATGCGATGGGCGGTGTGACGGCCGAAGCGGGGCAATGTTTGACCGGCCTTCCCACACCATAGGCTTTCCTATTTCTGACCCGGTCGTTAATGAAACAGACACCCGAGAATACTGGCATGGTCTTTATGGCATGAACGACCTGACCTTTGATGAAATAATAAAATTCGGCCGGTCCTGGGCCTATCCGCCCGAACTGGTAATCCAGGGTGATGGCTTTAAATCAGAAGGCTACGATAAAAGCGAAAGATGCTACAGGCTATATAACCTCAGCCAGAAGCCCAAAGACTTACTCATCAGTCTCAAAGGTTCAAAAAATTCACCGCTGTTTAACCCGGCCATTTACGTGAAGAACTGGAATTCATCTGGAGCCAAGGTACTGGTGAATAACAAGGAAATAGAAGGCTGTAAGGTTGGGTTAAAT